>CAYQRA010000502.1:0-5449 GCA_964419315.1 uncultured Saprospiraceae bacterium
AGCCTGAATGTCAATGACTTGCAAAAAAATCATCTATCTATTTTAAAACAACTTCGTTAAATACTCTAGCCCATATATTCCCATGCAGATTGATATTCTCCTTCCGTTTCCGCATATTCTAGAAATGTTTGGTAAAAATCATCATTCCCAATAGTCGCACTATCCCCAATGACAACCAATTGTTTTTTGGCACGAGTCATCGCTACATTCATCCGCCGATAGTCTTTTAAAAAACCAATTTCCCCTTGCTCATTTGAGCGCACCAAAGAGATATAAATCAAATCTCTTTCCTGCCCCTGAAAAGCATCAATGGTATTGATATCAATATAAGGAAGGTATTTTTCTAGGCTTTCATCCGTGGCAAATTCTTCTACGATATATTCGCATTGAGCGCGATAAGGAGAAATGATGGCGATAGAAGTATGCTCCCACTGATCCTCCGGAAAAGTACTGATGAATTTTAATAAATGTTCCCGTAAAATAAAATGTTCTCCTTTATTAAAACTACTTAAGGTCTCTGGGTTTTTCTCTTCCTCAAAACCACATCCTGCGGTATCTACAAAAACAATCGGCTGATTATTAGGAGCTGGCATTTTCCATTGTGCAACAAATGGAGAAGCCATCAAAGCACCTTCATAAAATCGTTTATTAGAAAAGCCCATGATGGTTTCATTCATCCGATATTGGACATTTAAAAAATTCACTTCTCCTACCTCTTGGATCGCTTTTTCAAGTAAGGTAACTTCTAAGCCTTTCCTTTTTGCCTCAATAGACTTGACCGTTGGGGGCAACTGAAAAGGATCTCCAGCTAGCACCACTTTTTCTACGCGGGAGATGGGAATCCAAGTCGCTGGTTCCAATGCTTGTGCCGCTTCATCAATCACTACTGTTTTGAATTTCATCTGCTGTAGCAAACGAGAAGTGGTATTCACCAAGGTACAAGTAATTACATCTGCCGACATAAGAATTTCAGCGATCAAACGATCTTCTAACTCTCTTGCCCAATCTTCTAAAGCTCTGGATTCTCGATAAGAATCTCTACGCTCTTCTCTTTCCGCAGCTCCAAATTTCCTCCGGTGTTTTTTGGCTAAACGTCGAGCTTTTGCCGCTTCGATACGCACCTTTTTAATATTCTTACTTTCTGGATGCGCCGATAGTCGCCCTTCCAAAGTCAGGGAAATTAATTTCTCATCTACTCTCGAAATATTTCCAATACGCACGACATTCAGACTCGCCGTAGTCAAGCGTTCCGTCAGTAAATCTACCGCAGCATTACTAGGTGCAGTCACCAAAACAGAGGATTCTTTTTGGCAGAGTAATTTTATTGCATTTACCAAAGTCGTTGTTTTCCCTGTTCCAGGAGGTCCATGAACAATCGCAATATCCTCGGAGGCTAAGATATTTTGTACCGCCTTGATTTGCGCATCATTGAGCAGTCCATTATGCAATTCTTGTTTGGCTCCGAACTGCGGCTTCATTGCTCCGTAGAAAATCGCTTTGAGCTCACTCAGGCGTCCATCATTGGTTTTGATCAAATTCGCCAAGGCTTTATCCATTTCTAAATATGTCCGTTCATCAAAAAGTAAATCAACTCCCAACTGGCCAAGAGAAAGCCAATCTGGAATATCTTTACTATTGAGAACAATCTTCATTTTATTCCTTTCGACATATTGAATCACTCCACTTTGCGCTTGTTTTTCTTTGGTACTAAACTTATCCGAAGCGCGAGAATATAAGGAAACGGGAGAACCGGATTTAAGTCGATGTGGCTCATTTTTTCCAACCGTTCTTTCTACGATTACAAATGCTCTTTCTCCAATAGAAAAGCCTTCCTTCTTCACCTCCAATGGATACCAACAAAGTCCTTTACTTACTTTATCCTTTATCGACAATTGATTAATCTCGCGGCGAAAGCGTTCAAAATCTTCTTCTTTCTCCAATTTCAACAAATCCTTTAGTCGCTCGAGTTGCTCGTTTATTTTAGTAAAGTTCATTTGGTGAAGGTAAGGAAAATTGGTCAGCCACGGAACTCCAAAAATTAGCCATCAATGATTACATTTGTTGATGAATTCATTTCTTCCATTGGACATTCTTCACGAAGACGAACAGGTGGTGGCCATCAATAAACCACCCGGTATTTTGGTGCATCGCACCAAGATCAGCGAGGATAAGATTTTTGTTTTACAATTATTGAGAGATCAGCTTGGGCAAAAAATCTTTCCGATTCATCGGCTAGATCGAGGGACCTCCGGCGTTTTGGTATTTGGGAAAAATAAAACAGCTGCGGCTTATTTGGGAGAACAACTCATGAACAAAAAGGTGGAGAAAAAATACTTGGCCATCATCCGAGGATATGTCGACCAGACTGGGACTATTGATTATCCATTAGCACCTGAGCCGCACAAGGAGAAAAAAGAAGCCATTAGTCATTACAAAAGATTGGAACAAGTAGAATTTGCGGCGCAAATTGGGCGCTATCCAAGCGCACGATATTCTTTGGTGGAGATCAAAACGGAGACCGGAAGACGGCATCAAATCCGCAGACATTTTTCTCATCTGCGACACCCCATCATTGGGGATAAAAAGCATGGAGATGTAAAACACAATACCTACTTCCGAAACAGCCTAGGGATTTCGAGAATGTTACTGCATGCCAGCGACTTTGCTTATGTAGAGGAGATTTCTAAAAAGAAGATTTTCCTCGAGGCGCCTTTGGAGGCGGGATTTATTAAGGCATTGAATTTACTCGGATTTACTTTCTTGCAATAATTCCAACTGGCTTTGTAAGCGTTGAGTCAATAAATTATAAATTCGTTTATTGATGGCTGCTTTATGTGCAAAATAAAACGAAGCTTCTCGGCTAGAGAAAAAACCGATGGTTGTTCCGAGTAAAAGATTTCTAAAATTAAGATCTTTCTGAATACTAGAAGCAATATATTCCTTTTGTGCCAATTCCTTCATTTGGAAAAATACTCCTTTTCTGCTTTTGGCAAAATCTACAAATAAAAGTAATAGCAAATCATTTTGCTGTTTCAAAATCGGCCTTAAGCTATGGTTTTGAAAATATTCCATCGGTTTTATTCCATCTTTTTCCGCAATCTCTGGAATTAAAGGGCGAATACTTTGCATCAAATTATCTCGTTTCATATTTGTAATTCTAGCTTTTTAAACCTTCTTTAGGGAAGATTGTTGAAGAATTTAAATGATATTACCTCATTTTTACAGATAAAGAATAGCATTAACTTGAATTAATTGAGCTAGAAGCTTACTTTTGCACTTCTTTATAAAGAAATTGGAATAAAGAAAAAATTTAGAAATATGGCTATTTATATAACAGACGAGTGTATCAACTGCGGAGCTTGTGAACCAGAATGCCCCAATAATGCAATATACGAAGGTGGCGTAGAATGGGCTGTCGCAGACGGTACCGGTGTAGAGGGTACTTACACTTTGGAAGGCAATCGTACCGTAGATGCAAATGCTCAGAACACTCCCGTTTCTGACGATTATTACTTTATTGTACCGGATAAATGCACCGAATGTGTTGGTTTTCACGAAGAACCGCAATGTGCGGCCGTTTGTCCAGTAGATTGTTGTTTGCCTGACCCTGAGCGAGAAGAATCGGAAGAAACGCTTTTGTCTCGAAAAGAGCGATTACACGTATAAAAGCAGCTTTTGCAGTTTTAAACGGTCTTTCAGCGCAGTGCTGAAAGACCGTTTTTATTTGGAGCCAACAATATTGCGTAAAAGAACATTTGTCCCTCTTTATTTATTGGCAAATCCTATTTTCTGATGATATGTTAAACTCACTTTCCAAATTTGCATTAAAAAGCAAAAAATCTTATATTATATAAGTACTTTTTAATAATTCCTCCGACCTAAAATTTACCTCCTACTATTTTCAATTCCCCCTTGAAAATTCATTTTGCACCTTATTTCCGGCACACAAAGTAGTTGGACAGAACCTAATTATTTGGTTCCGTCCCTACACCCTATTGTTCAATTCATTGGATGGGAAGTTTTTAAATAAAACGCCCATAAAACCGGATTCCTATGTACACCAAAGCCATAAAAAAAACGCTCTTAGCTTTTCTAGATTTTCCTAAAGTCCCTGATACTCAATTAAAATTCTGGGCAACTATTTTTTGTATGATCTTAGGCTTATAATTTTCCAAATCCTTGTTTTTAATCAAGTCCAAGGAAATATCTTATCCATTGGAAACAAGTGACGGATCAATTTTTTTTGATTTTTGAAAATCAACGCACTACTACTTAGAAGGAGTTTTTCAGAAATCTCAAAAAATATTCTATCAAAAATTCCGTCGAACTACTTAGTTACGGGTTAAATGTATATTTTCACTCCGAAATAAACCCTTAGCCATGCCTACAGATATAGATATTGCCCGTAAAGCCACTTTACAACACATCCGAGCCATTGCAGAACAAATCAATGTCTCCGAGGAAGACCTCCAATATTATGGCCGTCATAAAGCCAAACTTCCACTAGATCTTATCGACGACGAAAAAGTCAAAGCATCCAATTTGATTTTGGTATCTGCCATTTCACCAACTCCTGCTGGAGAAGGAAAAACCACCATGTCTATTGGATTGACTCAAGGACTCAACCGCATCGGCAGAAAAACAACAGTGGTTCTGCGTGAACCTTCTTTGGGGCCAGTCTTCGGTATCAAAGGCGGCGCTGCTGGTGGTGGCTATAGCCAAGTTTTACCCATGGAGGATATCAACTTGCATTTCACGGGAGACTTTGCCGCAGTAGAAAAAGCACATAATCTCCTCGCAGCCCTAATCGACAATAATATCCAAAGCAAAACCAAATCCTTGGGCATCGACCCGCGGACCGTTCTTTGGAAACGGGTGATGGACATGAATGATCGGGCTTTGAGAAGAGTAGTCATAGGGCTTGGAGGTACTGGATCAGGCATACCTCGGGAATCCGGCTTTGATATTACCGCCGCCTCAGAAATCATGGCCATTCTATGTCTCTCCAATGACCTCATGGATTTGAAGGAACGACTTGGAAAAATATTCATCGGATTTACTTATGATAAAAAACCTATTTACGCGCGTGACCTCAATGGTCAAGGTGCAATGACGGCTTTATTAAAAGACGCCATTAAACCCAACCTAGTGCAAACCATCGAAGGAAATCCTGCGATCATCCACGGCGGCCCTTTTGCCAATATTGCGCAAGGAACCAATACCGTAATTGGTACTCGCATGGGGATGTCCCTTTCCGAATACGTGGTAACTGAAGCTGGATTTGGTGCAGATCTTGGCGCTGAGAAATTTTTAAATATCAAGTGTCAAAGTGCCGGTTTGGCACCGAAGGTGGTCGTATTGGTGGCTACCATTCGTGCACTTAAATATCACGGAGGAGCTGGCTTGGACAAATTGACGGAAGCCAATGCTGCTGCAGTAGAAAAAGGAC
>CAYQRA010000503.1:0-5443 GCA_964419315.1 uncultured Saprospiraceae bacterium
TTCTTCTTTTTGGTTGACTCACACACGGGATTTAGTTCACTCCGTTTATGAACCTCCGTTGTCGGTTTGTCAGAGAACCATAAAAAATAGAACTATGAAAACTTTTCTTCTAAAAAGCCTCGCGCTTTTTACCCTTACGGTATTGCTTTTTTCTTGCAAAGAAAAACAGATCATCAACATCGATTGTCTAAGTCCAAATTTGCAAAATGGATTGCTTGCTTTTTATGCTTTTAATAGCGGCAGTTTGATCGATGAATCCCAGAATGGAAATGATTTATCCAACCCTACTGCTGCCAGTCCAACTACCGATCGGTCTGGGAATACCAATTGTGCTTTTCAATTTGATAATCGGCAGGCTTTAGAGCAACACCTAGAACTCGCGGATGCTAGTTTTCTGAATAACTTAAATTCTTTTTCTGTGGCGCTCTGGTATTGTCCAGTGGATACCAGCCGAGCGGGTGGAATTTATGAAGCACTAGTTAGTCGAGGATCAGAATTGCGTTGCCCTAATCGAGCAGGGGAGTGGTCCTTAGGTTTGTACGATTGCCGCAAGGCAGTCTTTGGACACGATCATTCTGTATGGATAAATGGAGGCAATAATTCCTGCAAAGATCAGATTATTAATTTCACCGATCAGTGGCAACATGTGGCGGCAGTAAAAGATCAACAAAGCTACCGGATTTATTATAATGGAGTCTTAGAAGAAACAGTTAGTGGGATGGCAGGATGTACCAATACGATACTTGCTCAAAATATCGACACCTTGTTTTTAGGAAAATTCTATACTGGGAAAATAGATGATGTATTGATTTACGACCGCGCATTGAGCGCTCAGGAAATTCTAGAATTGCATGACTTGGAAGCTTGTTGTCAATAATATTATAAAGCCACAAAAAATATAAAAAATGAAAACGAAAAGTAGCTTGCTTACCCTTTTCTTACTCTTGTTTTTTCTATATGGAAATGCTCAGGAAAAGGAAGTTTTTTTCTCGAAAATCCATATCGGTTTTGATGCCAGTGCTTTTGAAATGCAGGTAAAACCTTACCTTTTGAAAACTTCTGTTTTTGGGGAACGATCGGCTTCTTCTTTTGATTTGACGGCGGTTGCCGGTGCTTATTTTAAAGAGCATTGGTATACGGAAGTGGGGTTTTCTTATGCCAATGTTCGGTCAAATTCTATAACGGAAAATATCCTTCCTACCTTGCTAGATGAAAAATCAAATACCTACTTTCTTTCTTTAGATAATAGTCTACTACAACTTGAGTTAAAGCTACGTATAGCGGTGGATGAAAGTCAGTGTTTAGAGCCTAGTTGGACAAATGGGGATGATCTGCGATTAGAATTTAGGACGGTTAATGTGATCCAATCCTTTGGGATACCTCTTACCATAGGGAGGGTTTTTGGAAAAAATAAATTACAGTATTTTATGGAGTTGAATTGGCAACCATCCATTTATTTCAGGAAAAAAATGCTTCACCTTGGCAGGCGTCGTGGCCTTGGTCTTATAGCTGCTAATCCTAAATCCCATTGTGACGGTAGGAATAGGACGAGGCACCGAAGACTGAGTATAGAAGTAGCGCAAGAAGAGGTGCATTACCACCTCAAAGATTTTAGATTGGATGGAAAAATAAGTGCGGGGATCATCCATCGCTATAAAAATAATTACTTTAAAATGGGTTTGTTTTATGGAGAATCCATAAGCCCATTTTCTAAAGTTCAAGAACAAGTTTATTTTGCTCAAATGGTAGGTTTTAAAATTGGTTTTCGAAAAATACCTAGCAACAAAAAAGGAAGACTTTCAAAAAGATAAAATTAATCCTGACTCAATTTAGGTTTTGTTTTTTGTAGGATGGCAATAAATAAAACTGGAGATGGATGTATTAGGATAAGCTTTAACATGCTCATAACTGACTTTTAACATTTTATACTACTTAATGATAAAATGAAAATTTATATTTGTTTTAGCACTTAAGTGATCCCCAATTATACTTTTATCCAAAGAACCATCTGCACTTTATGAATACTAATCCTCCTGCATTAAACCAAGCGATCGATTGGTCTCCAATTCAAAAAATTTCATTCCGTTTTTTATTCGTTTATCTGTTGCTGTATATTTTTCCTTTTCCAATAGATGCCATACCCGGACTCGGAGAATGGAGCTATGAAACGGCTCAGAAAATTTGGGATCCTTTAGTTATAGGTTTTGCAGACTTGTTTTTGAATTTAGAGATTACCATCAAACCAGCTGGAAGCGGAGACACAACTTATAATTATGTGCAAATTTTACTTTTTATAAGCATCTCTTTGCTCGTCTCTGTGATCTGGTCAGCCTTAGATCGGAAACGTATGGATTATGAAAAAATCTATGCTTATCTCGAAATCGGTATTCGATATTATTTGGCGATTACTTTGATTAGCTATGGCCTTGCTAAGGTTTTTAAAACCCAATTTCCAGCTCCTTATTACGCCCGATTATTGCAGCCGATAGGCGACATGTCACCGATGGGATTGGCTTGGACTTTTTTGGGCTATTCTTATGGTTTCAATTTGTTTACTGGAATAGGAGAAGCACTAGGTGGATTTTTGTTATTCTTTCGGCGAACAAAGGTACTAGGCGGATTTATAGGGCTCTCCGTAATGGCTACTATTGTGGCTATGAATTTTTGCTATGACATTCCTGTTAAGCTTTTTTCTTCCCACCTGATCTTGATGTTGGTTTTTGTTTTGTGGAGTGATCGGCAAAGAATATTCAATTTCTTAATTTTAAACAAATCAGTAATGCCTGCCAATCTGAGCGGGCCTTTCCAGAATAAAAAAGTAGCAAAAGTTTTCAAAGCCTTAGTTATCCTTTTAGTACTAGGGACCCAGATTAGTCAATCCATAGAAGGTTATAAGGAATATGGTCCTGGCGCTGCGGAAGTGCCCTTGGCAGGCATCTATGAAGTAGAACAGTTTAGTGTAAATCGTACAAAGCTTCCTCCATTAACCAGCGACTCGGTTCGATGGGAAAATATGGTGATACAATGGCCAAATTTTGCAACGATTAAATTAATGAATAGCAAAAAGAAGTATCTAGGATTTGAACCAGATACGATCAAGCAAAGTATGTACTTTTACAATAGGCGAGATTCCATCAATGAAAATGCTACATTTGATTATACAGAGATTGGTACAGATAGTTTTTCGATGGAAGGACTGTGGTCTGGAGATACGATTTCTATCTTGATGACTCGCAAGAAGGAAGAAGATTTTCTATTGATGAAAAGAGGTTTTCATTGGATCAATGAAAGACCCTATAATCGATAATATCCTCAAACAAAAACGATTGATTTTTATCAGAAGCGACCTAAGGGGTTCCTGATTTTTCATAAAAAGATAAGTGATCTCTTAGTCGATTTTTTTCCATGATCCTGATTTTAGCAATTATCACTTGCTTAGCAGTTTTATCTCCAAAAGTTTTACTGCCTAGTTTCTCCTAGCGGAAAATTTTATACAGACTCTTATTCTTATTCTTTTTCTTATCTTTCGAGAAAAAAATGAAATACCTATTCAGCCTTATTCCTTTTTTATTTTTAATGACTGCCCGAACTTGCGATCAGAAGGTCGCAGAAGATCAAGGCCCAGTCTATAAATTTGGGGAAACCTTAAATCTTTCCTTTCAGAAAAAAACGATGATTAAGAGCGAGGGATTGACCATCAGCTATCAAAACCTCCAAGAAAGTCGTTGTCCAGAAGGAACCAATTGTATGCGCGCTGGCGAAGCTAAAGTCGAATTGCTCCTGGAAAAAGCTGGGAAAAGTGAGAGTGCCACGCTGGAAGCCAAAGGCTTGTGTATGGATCCGAGTGGTAAGTGTGGGAGCACGCAACAACTAATGGGCTATTCCATCCAACTCTTAAGTGCGGATCCCTATCCTCAAGGTAGTACGCCTAAGCCGATGCCCAATACTTCCGTGCGAGTGATTATTACTAGTTTGTAAGTAGTAACTCTCGTTCAAACACTTAATTTTTTATAAAAAAACTCTTCGCTATTACTTGAAGGTAATACGCAGATCTAAGTACAGCTCTCCCGATCTAGGCCACTCGTCTTTATAGTAGAATCTATGGAATACTTTAAGGTACAAGAGGTCGGGAGACCCTACTTTCCCTCCGGCTTCGCCGCCTTAGGAACAATCCCCCCACTGATCTTCTCGCCATTCTGGTACTGATATTCCATCGACTTTTCCCCTTCCGAATAAAAAATATTCGGCCCATGCAAGGCACCCGCTTTATAATGGATTTCTCTCGTAATCACTCCTTTTTTGTCATAAGACTTGGACGGTCCATCCAACTGCCCATGACTATAATGAGCCACCTCTTCCAACTTTCTACTGAAACCATATTTCACTTTTCGGCCATGCAATTGATCATTCAGATAAGGCGTCTCTGACTCTACTTGATTGCGATCCGACATTTTTACAGACATCCCATTTTTAAGCCCATCAATATAACTCGTCATCGACTTGACTTTAAGGTCTGGGAAATAAGTAATCCACATTCCCGTCTTTTGATTGTTCAATACAAAGCCTTCTTCTTTTAATAAACCCTCTTCTTTTAGGATTGCTTTTTTTACCGTACTTCCCGGAATATCTTCTAGCGTATAGGCTGAAAAATCGCCACTTCCTTGTGCGGCGGAGCCATTGGAATTATTGCCACAAGCATATAGAAATAAACCTAGGCACACAAAAATCAAATTTTTCATAAGGTGTTAAAGTTTCACTCGAATATTAGTTTAGAAACGAGTAGGAGATTTAAAACTAATCATAATCAAAAAAAGCGAAATTAAAAGTTTTGTCCAAAAAATGCAAATCTCTCGATCCTCAAAAAAAAGTCTATATCGTCTCCTTGATTCAATATTCCACTTTCCAAAACAGATTCTAGCTACTCTCATTTGGTCAAAATGTCTTAAAGTGAACTGGATTGAAAATACTAAGTCTTTTGTCCAGCGATTGCTTTTTTTTCGTGGAAAAAAAGCAATCACTCTGCGAGATTTGCGGGACATTTTTCCATTCTAAAATTTTCCTTTTACATATCAATCACTCTGCGAAACTGACTTTGGGAAGGGATGTCCCGTACCTGCTAAGGGGTTCCCGAAGTAAATTCGCTGGAGATTGACAAAGGAGATTAGCTTCGCTAAACTAGCGCTTCACAATAGTAAACCTATTGTTCCTAGATTTCTTCTTTGACTAGATCAAATGGATTTACTGATAAACTAAAAAATCAAGGATTCTTCAATCAATATTCAAAAATTCCCTATTTAATTTTACCTTCGCTTCTATAAGTAAACCATTATAACTTAAGTAGCTCACGAAATTAAATAGGATATTATCTTGAACGACTTTTTATTTTAGGCTACCCGTCCGCTTAGCGGCTCCTTCACTTCGAGTATTGTCATACTCGATCCTG
>CAYQRA010000504.1:0-5429 GCA_964419315.1 uncultured Saprospiraceae bacterium
CTTCATTACATTAACTTATGTAATTTAATGCTATATTTGTTTTTTTATTGATACTACTTTCTACAATTTACCAAACTATGTTCGGAACCAAATCAAAAACTAAGTCCAAGGCCAATGGTACTCAAAATGGCTCAAATTCTAATGGTGCCATTCAAAATGCAGGGCAAACCTGCTTTATCGCCAAAGGTACTGTAATTGAAGGAAAATTTACAAGTGTTGAAGATTTAAGAGTGGACGGAACGATCATTGGCGATGTGATTTGTCAAAAACGTTTCGTCATGGGAGCCACAGGAGTGGTGAAAGGCACTATTCAATGTGGTGAATCCAATATCGAAGGTAAGATCGAAGGGGAAATCAAAGTCAACGGTCGACTTCACCTTCATGTAACTGGAGTGGTCCAAGGTAAAATTACTGCCAAAAAATTGGTGGTCGACGAAGGGGCTTCTTATAATGGAGAATGTCTGATTGGAGATCAACACTTTGGAAAATAGGCGAGAAGTAGGAAATCCTATTTTTGTTACTTTGACCTGTAAAATGTTAAAAATCAAAAAAAATAGGAGATCATACACCAAAAAGGAATGGAATAGCATCTTATTAGATAGCTCTTCTCTTTATAGTAGCGTCTGCCCATCTTTTTTTGCCCTTTCTTGTATTTAGAAATGAGGATTTTCCTTTTTTTTAAATTAAAAGTATTATTATTGCGTTGAATCAAACGAAAAATTTACCCTTATGAGATTAGGTATCAACCTTGCATTAATCGCCTTAATAGGTCTTTTGGTTTGGGTGCTCATTGACAGTATCCGAGAACCTATTAATTTCAAGGCAGAAAAAGAAAAACGAAAAACTGCTGTAGTTGATCGATTAGTACAAATTCGAATGGCACAAGAACTCTATCGAGAGGTGACTGGAGAATTTGCTCCTTCCTTCGATACGCTCAACCAAGTTTTGCAAACCGGAAAAATTCAAACCATTTCTGTATTTGGTGATCCTGATGCAAATGGAGGCGAAGAAATTATTCGCTACGACACCACCTATGTAGCTGCTTTGCAGGCTGCTCAAGACAAAGGAATCAAAGTAGATTCCCTGCCTTTTGTACCTTATAGTAGTGGTGCTAAATTTTCAATTTGGGCGGACACCCTGACTTACCAAAGTACTTTGGTAAATGTCGTAGAGGTAGCCACTACTTGGAAAGAATTTATGGGCCCATTTGGAAGTACTCGTTACAGAAAATATGACGATAGTTACGATCCGTCTGCTGCCTTAAAATTTGGTGACCGTTATGCTCCAAATATCTCTGGAAATTGGGAAAGATAATATTTGACTACCAAATAGATCAGAATTTATCTAAGAAATCCAATGCCAATGACCTGTCCATCCTTATTGGGGTGGACAGGTTTTCTTTTTTGATTTCTGATGGGCAGCAACATGTAAATGCCCTGAAAAGCTATGTCTATAATAAACCACTTTCCCCCAATTATTCTCTATCCGGAGCCATTCGAGATGTATGCCGAACGGATTCTTTGTTGAACCTTCCTTTCCAAAGTACTAGAATCGGTTTTAGCAATACCAAAAATACCATCATTCCGGAGCCTTTGTTTTCTAAAGATCAATTGTCGGTTTATCTAAAAAATATTATTGACTTTCCAGCAAGCGATCGACTTCAAGCAGATTATATTAAGGGCTTGGCGATTAGGAATGTTTTTGGAATGGATGCAAATAATGTAGCAGTACTAGAAAATTTCTTTCCCACTGCCAAATTATTCCATCATCAAACGGCGGTTCTAGAAGGCTACTCTAAGCTTGCTGCGGTATTGAGTGGGCACCAAGTTTTTATTAATGTCCATGATCGAGAAGTCCAAGTAATGGCTTTTGTTGGTAAAGAGCTATTGTTCAATAATGTCTTTCCGTTTCAAACACCAGAAGATTTTATTTACTACGTCTTATTGGTCTATCACCAATTCCAATTAAAACCTGAAATCGTACCCCTTACCATTTCGGGATTGCTAATCAAGGATTCTAAGATCTATCATCTACTTTATCGGTATATTCGCCTGCTCAATTTGGTACAAAGTCCCGATTATTATCGTTTTGACGAGGACCTAAAACAAGAAGATTTACATTTTTATTTTGACCTATACAGCCTTAAGCTATGCGAATAATTGGAGGAGAATTTAAAGGAAGAAGATTTAATCCGCCAGCCAAGAATTGGCCCACTCGGCCAACGACCGATTTTGCCAAGGAAGGTCTGTTCAATATTTTGCAAAATCGAATTGATTTTTCTAGTACCAAGGTTTTAGATTTATTTGGCGGTACAGGAAATCATAGCTATGAGTTTATTTCTAGAGGCTGCCAAGATGTTACTTATGTTGATAAATTTGGCGGTTGTGTAGCCTTTGTGAAAAAAACAGCGCAAACGCTGGCAATCGAAGATCGCTTGCGCATTGTAAAAAATGATGTTTTTAAATTTATGAAATTTACTGCAGAAAAATACGATTATATTTTTGCAGGCCCTCCGTATCCACTACCTACGCTAGATACGATACCCGATAGGATTTTCCAGCATGATGTTTTAGCTCCAGATGGTCTATTTGTCATGGAACACAATCCTAATCACGACTTTCAAGATCACCCCAATTACCTAGAATCCAGAAACTACGGAACAACTATTTTTAGTTTCTTTGAAAATAAGTAGCAAGGTTCTGATTTTCTTGTTCGGTCAGGAGAAATAAGTGATACCATATCGCCGTTTCTTTTAGGACTATTCCTGATCTAGTCTTTCCCATTTCTTCCCCAAAAAGAGGAACTTTCCTAATAAAACAAAGGTTCTATTATAAAACAAAGAACCATTAAGTAAAAACCGTTAACTTGGAAAAAAATTACAAATTGATGAATTGGCTAAACAAAAAATACATCGTAGGATTATTCGCGGTTTTATTTTCAGTTTCCGCCTTTGCTCAAAAAGAGAAAATCCCTTTTAGTGGTACTTGGAAAGGAGTTATAACCCAAGCAGATGGTTATCGAGCAGAATATGGAATGGAGTTATACCTTAATCAAGAAGGAAAAAAATTGAAAGGCCGTTCTTATGTTTTTGTAGATACTATTTATGCCGAAATGAGTATTGAAGGAATTGTTCATAGCAAGTCTATTATTTTGCTAAAAGACCTCGAAATTAAGGACAGCAAACTAACCGAAGGATTGGAATGGTGCATGAAAAATTATCAAATGGTACTCAAGAAAGAAGGGACTATTTGGAAGCTTGAAGGTCATTGGCAAGGAAAGACTAAGTCAAAGGATTGTGATCCGGGCAAAGTCAAACTCAAACGTATTGTGCCTAGGGCTTAACTGTTCCTAGGCGTCCCACCAAATTCTTTATCCTTTTTTCTTATTTTGACCGCCTTTGACTTTCTAAATTAAGAAGGTCATTAATCTGCAATTTGAGTCTATTTACTTAAATTTGCGGCTAATTTGTACCAAACTTATTCAATTTGCTCAAGGTCAAAGCCAAAAATCGTAATAATGAACGTAGTAGATATAATTCAAAATGGGGTTGCCAAAGCAGTTGAGGCACTTTACAAACATAACGTCGCAGCTGAAAAAGTCAATATCTCAGTCACCAGAAGAGAATTTACTGGTGATTATACCGTTGTCGTTTTTCCTTACACCAAAGCTGCCAAAAAGAAACCAGAAGAAATCGGTGCAGATTTAGGAGCTTACCTTGTCAAAGAAATTTCGGAAGTAGAAAACTTCAATGTCATTAAGGGTTTTTTAAATGTAGAAGTCTCTAATGCTTATTGGCTCAGCTTCTTTAATGAAGCTTATGAAATTCCCAATTACGGATATGGTAGCGCAAAGGACAAAAAGGTACTGGTAGAATTTTCTTCTCCCAACACCAATAAACCGCTCCACTTAGGCCACATTCGAAACATCCTCCTTGGCTGGTCCTGTAGTAAGATTTTGACGGCTGCAGGCTATGAGGTCAATAAGGTTCAAATCATTAATGATCGAGGAATTCACATCTGTAAAAGTATGCTCGCTTGGCAAAAATATGGCGAAGGAGCAACACCAGAATCTACTGGCCAAAAAGGAGATCACCTAGTAGGAAAATACTATGTAAAATTCAGTGCAGAGGAAAAAGCCCAATTAGCAAAGTTGGTGGAGGAAGGCGTCGAAAAGCCAGAAGCGCCCATCCTAAATGAAGCCAGAGAAATGCTCCTCAAATGGGAAGCAAATGATCCCGACACCAGAGCACTGTGGTCGCAGTTAAACAATTGGGTGTACCAGGGCTTTGGCGAAACCTATAAGAAATTAGGAGTTAGTTTTGATAAAAATTATTATGAATCTGAAACCTATTTGGTGGGCAAAGAACGGGTCCTAGAAGCCCTTGAAAATGGCGTTTTTTACAAAAAAGAAGATGGCTCCGTTTGGATCGATTTGGAAGATGCAAAACTAGATCACAAATTGGTATTGCGATCCGATGGAACCTCTGTCTACATGACGCAAGATGTTGGAACGGCCATGTTGCGATATGACGATTTCCAAATGAACAAATTGGTTTATGTCGTAGGAGATGAACAGAATTATCATTTTAAAGTGCTTTTTGAAATCATGAAACGATTGGGAGCATCTTACGCTGATGGTTTAAAACACCTATCTTATGGAATGGTGGATTTACCTTCTGGTAAAATGAAGTCAAGAGAAGGAACCGTCGTAGATGCAGATGAATTGATCGCAGAGGTAATAGAAGAAGCTCGAAAAAATTCTCTAAATAGCGGCGTGATTGTAGAGCTCACCAAAGAAGAAAAAATAGCTGTAAATACCGATATTGGCTTAGGCGCACTTAAGTATTTTATTTTAAAGGTCAATCCACAAAAACGTATGTTGTTTGATCCTAAAGAATCGGTCGATCTACAAGGACATACCGGACCTTATATCCAAAATGCTTGTGTGAGAGCAAAGTCTGTTTTGAGAAAGGCAAAAGAGGACAACCTCGATTATTCAGATATTTCTGGCTATCCAGAACCTGAAAAAGCAGGGACGGCTATCATTGCTATCATTGCTAGATATCCGGAGGTCATTCAAACTGCCGCCGCAGATTATGATCCCTCCGCTGTTGCCGCTTTTTGCTACGAATTGGCCAAGAGCTATCACCGGTACTACCATGAATTTCCAATTCTCAAAGCAGATAGTGATGCGGCTAGAAGTTTTAGATTGAAATTAAGTCATATGGTTTCCAAGGTGCTGATTAGCGGAATGGATTTATTAGGCATTCAGGTACCTGAGAAAATGTAGAAGTTGTTTAAAAGTACTATTAGGAATCTTTTATACCCAAATCGAGTTAAACAAAGAAAAGATCAAAAGCAAGACTAAATTATGGATACAGAAAAAGTAGAATCCAAGAATTTTTTAGAAGTAAAAATTGAAAATGACAT
>CAYQRA010000505.1:0-5420 GCA_964419315.1 uncultured Saprospiraceae bacterium
TGTTTAAAAAATAAAATTACTTCGTGAACCTCCTCTGTCGGTTTCTCATTTGGGTTTTATTTTTTCAACATTAATTAATTATTCCAAGCCTTCAAAAAATTGTCTACCCGAGTTTTGGCATTCTCTCGGATATTGACATAATAAAAATTATAATCAGCAATGTGATAATTCTTAAAGGTAATAAAAATCCTTCCAAAAAATCGTGGCTTCGCTGCCCAAAGTATCCCTTGTTCTACCTTGGCGTCAGTTAGTCCGGGCTTCGGGTTTTTTTCAAAATTTCTCAATACCCCTCCTTTGTTACTGGTAAAATCAGCATAGCTTTCATTCGTAGTCCACGTGAGAGGGTTGGTGACGCCAATGCTATTGTCGAAAGGAATCTTTTTGGGGTAATAGCCACTTTTGAAAGTCCGCCAACTACAAAAGCAATTGTTTTGCGTAGGAGTCTCACATATTGGAATGTTTTGAAATTCTTTTTTGGTAATGGGCATTCCTACTAAATAAGCGGCAACCAATTGGTCTTGTAATTTTTTTCCATCAAAAAATTCCTTAAGAAGTGCCGTCGCATGATTGGTTCCTTGACTATGACTGGCAATGATGATCGGACGACCATTATTATAATGAGTCAAATAATATTCAAAAGCTTTTCTTACATCACTATAGGCCAATTCGAAAGCAGTTTTGGCAGAGGTTTTATCTTCTGTATAATAGGCATGTAGGTGCGCTTGACGATAGCGAGGAGCATATACCTTTCCTACACCATTGAAAACACTGGCTTGGTATAATATGGTCGTTTCATCTGTTCGGGTATTCAACGAAGGGTCGGTAGTGGAGCCATTCCATTGGTTTTCTCCCTTGTGGCCCGTATAAGTAGTGGGGTGTAAAAAAAAGACATCGACTTTTGAGTCTTGTTGTAAGTCTTTTAGCAGAGTACCAGGAACGCGGTCAGCGTTGTCTTGCCGATTGGGGAGTGCCGCCCAATTGTCGGTCGAACTATAATCTGGAGCCGAATTTGTAGCCGCCAGAGAGAATATTGTTTTGGGTTTATTAGAGCTACAGGCCGCAAAAGTCAAAGAAAAAAATAAAGCTAGCATATAGACGCGCATGAATTGTTTTGTTTAGAAAGAATAAAGAATAGTGGCATTAGGCAATGTAGGACAACTTATTGCAATATGAAATTTCTTTTTTAAGAATTATGACTTTTTATAAAAAAAATGGCTAATTTGGGATACGAAATGGATTTTCTAACCCTAAGAAACATAGAACTTGCCATTTTAGTCTTGCCTCCAAGGCTCCTCATTTTAGTTGCGACCTAGTGCTTTCCAAAAACATTTTTCTGATAGATTTCGAAGGGATCTATGGTATCGGTAGTTCTAGTATGCTAGATTTCCGATCTCAAACTACTACATAAAACACATTCATTAACCAAATAAAATAATGTCCCCTTATGGTATTGGGGCATCCTATTTATTTTTTAACCATATTTTTTAAACACCCAAAAGATGAAAATGAAAAATGTACTTTTTCTTAGTCTAGTGGCCTTTAGTTTTCTGTTTGTAAATCAATCCTTTGCACAGAATATGGACATTTCTTCGGAAGAAGCTAATCTCCGGATGGTCGATCAATCCTTAAAAAATTATCTAGTTGAAATCGGTGGACCTGATTCCTATTACTGGAAGCAGCAGGTAGAAAACACCACAGAAATTCATTTGTCTAATCGACAAGCGGATGGAAGTGTTTTTGCAGATGGTCTTTACACTTTACAAGTGACTCCTGTATTTCAATTGACCGAAGCGCAAAGAGCGGCGATCATTGACTTGCAAAGCAAAAATGATGCAGCAGGAATCAAAGCTTTTCGCGAAGCGAATAATCTGCCGGATCAAGTGGGCCAGATGGTGGTACATTTTAGCATTCAAAATGGAAAATTTGTAGCCAATAATAATCAAGAGGCAAATATGCCAATGCCTACTCACGCTACGCAGTGGAACCAAGACCATCCTAGTCTTTATGCTTCGGTAGAACCTTTCGTAGCAACTTTTCCTAATAACCTAGTACAAGATGAAACTCAATTATCTGAGGACGCTCAAGTCATTGCCACAGATCTAGTTGTACAAGGAAGTGTTTGTGCTGGGTTTGATTGTGCGAGTAGTGAAAGCTTCGGTTTTGATACGCAGCGCTATAAAGAAAATAATCTACGCATTCACTTTGATGATACTAGTAGTTCTGCTAGTTTCCCAAGTAATGATTGGAGAATTGCGATCAACGATACTTCCAATGGTGGATCTAGTTATTTTGCAGTGGAAGATGCTACGGCAGGGACTACGCCTTTCCGAGTAATGGCAGGTGCAGGAAATAATGCGATTTATGTAAGTAATAGTGGTGGTAATGTCGGATTTGGTACGGCTTCTCCTGTCGTAGAAGCACACATCGCAGATGGAGATTCTCCAACGCTTCGCTTAGAGCAAAATGGCTCCAATGGCTGGACTCCTCAAATCTGGGATATCGCAGGTAATGAAACCAACTTCTTTGTAAGAGATGTAACCAATAGTTCTAAATTGCCTTTTAAAATCAAACCCGGTGCTCCAGATAATGCGCTATTTGTAAAAGCGGATGGAAATATTGGATTAGGTACCGCCAGCCCAGGAAGTGCATTGCAAGTAGAAAGTGGAGATGTTTATGTCAAAAATGGTTTCCTTGGAATTAATGTAGACCCTGTTGTTCCTTTGGATGTAGTGGGGGCTTCTAAATTTACAGGTGATGCTGTTTTTGTTGGAAATACTACTTTTACCGGAAACCTTCAAGGGGTTCTTAGTGGAACTTCTACTTTTCTTGCAGGAGCTCCTGTCTTGAAAAACTTACTTTATATGGACGCAGCTACGGGTAACGTAGGTGTTGGTTTATCTATCTTAACTAATGGAGGTATTCCTTCTCATGCTTTTCAAGTTGGTTCTGATGATTGTGCAAAGCCAACGGCTGGAGATTGGGTTGGAGCTTCTGACAGAAGATTGAAAACAGATATTAAAAACTATACCGATGGCCTTGAAAAACTCATGCAGGTTCGTCCGGTTACCTACCGATTCAATGGTAAATTAGGCTTGCCTACTCATAAAGAAAGTGTAGGGATTATCGCTCAAGAAATGCAAGAAATTGCTCCTTATATGATCTTACCTTTGAATGATCAATCAGAGGAAGGTAAAAGAGAAAATTACTTGGCTTATGATGGTACTGCACTAACTTATATGTTAGTCAACGCAGTACAAGAGCAACAAGCAATCATCGAAGCACAAAAATCAGAAATCAATACCTTGCAATCTGAATTGGCTTCTTTGCAAACGCTCAAAGCAGAAGTTGCTGCTTTGGCAGAATTAGTTAAATCGCAAAAAGAAGCAAGCGCTTCTGAAGCAGTAGGGGAAGAGTAATCCCAGACGGATTCTTCTAACCTAGCGATTTTTAATTTTTAATAATTTGATTCAAAAATTTTATCATGAAAAAAATAAATTTCTTTTTGATCGTCCTGCTTCAAGTTTTTGCTTTTCAAGCGATAGGACAATCTGCTTTAAATAATGGCCGTGGTCTTAATGAGGCCCCCAATACACCCGTTGAAGAAGCTGCAAGCAACAATACTGGTCAATTGGTCAATGGAAGTGATTTTGATATTCCAGGAGAAATAAATAGAGATGAGGTCGTGGAAGATGATTTGGTCTTCCCAGCAGACTTTGAAATCCTACGCGAAGAATTAAATGCAAGTGCTGGAAGTCGAGCCGTGACCGAACAAGTCAATGGTTTGACCAAGCAAGTAGAAGCATTGGTACGAGCAAATGAGCAATTGCGAGAAGAGAATCGTTTGATTCGCAAAAGTTTGAGTTCTTGTTGCTCCGCAAATGGATTGGGACTCACGGCTTCTGATTCTTACTTGGTACAAAATTCTCCAAATCCTTTTACTGAATTATCGGAAGTGAAATACTTCGTTCCTGAAGGAATTACCAATTCAACACTCGAAATCAGAGATGTGAAAGGTGATTTGATCAAGACTTATGATTTGACCGTAGCTGGTTATGGAAAAGTAAATATCGGACAAGAATTATTTGAGTCTGGTACTTACATCTATTCGCTACGAGTAGGCAATGAAGTAATTGATTCTAAAGTAATGATTTTAACAAAATAAAAAAGATGAATAAACTGCGGGTTCTTTTAATAGCAGCCTTGGTTTATACCTTTTCTTACAACGGCTCTGCTCAGATCTTTTCTGAGCAGAGCTCTGTTGTTGGTATAGACCATACCTATAATGCCAGAGGATTAATGGGTGGTGGCGCGGCCTTTTTTGATTTTGATATGGATGGCCATGAAGATTTATACCTGACGGGCGGACTGGATCGCGATCAATTATACCGCAATAATGGCGATGGCACATTTACCAAAACGGATAATACGAATGGCCTTGAAATCACTACCAGCCACAACACCACGGCAGTGATTACTGGAGATATTGATAATGATGGCGATCGCGAAATTTTTGTCAGTACTTGGGAGCGTTATGAAAATGGAACGGAGATCATAGCTCGGAATCTACTTTTTATGAATAATGGTGATGGTACCTTTACAGAAATTGGTGAAGCTGCTGGAATTACCCATGCGGCATTTAGCATAGGAGCCAATTTTGTAGATTATAATAAAGATGGATACCTCGATATCCATGTGATGAATCATGTAAAGACGCCTGCATTTTTGTACGATTCTTATGGCGTTATAGTAGGCTTTAATCACGATTGCTACGGCAACTTTTTTTACCTCAATAATGGCGATGCTACCTTTACAGAAATCTCTAGTCAACTTGGAGTCAATGATAATGGTTGTGCTTTAGCAGCACTCCCTTCCGACTTTGATATGGACAGCGACCTCGATATTTTTATCGCCAATGATTTTGGTCCTTTTATCGTACCGAACACCTTGTATCAAAATGATTACCCCAATGATGAATTTTCAGAAGTTGCGGCGGCGAAAGGCGCAGGAATTCCAATGTATGGAATGGGAATCGCGGCGGGGGATTATGACCATGATTTAGATTTTGATTACTACATCACCAATTTGGGGGCCAATGTATTACTAGAAAATGACAATGGTACCTTTACCGATGTGGCCGCCTCTGCGAATGTAGAAAACACTTATGCAGAAGGAAGCCCTAGTGATTTTGCAACGGGTTGGGGAACGGCTTTTTTCGATGTTGATAATGATAGTTGGTTGGATTTATTTGTTGCGAATGGTCGAATTCCTTCTTTGCCTTCTTTGCCTACGGCGATGAATGATCCGAATAAATTGTATCTGAATAATGGAGACAAAACCTTCTCGGATATCAGCGCAGCAAATGGCGTCGATGATGGTTCTTATAGCCGAGGTATGGCCTACTCGGATTATGACAATGACGG
>CAYQRA010000506.1:0-5418 GCA_964419315.1 uncultured Saprospiraceae bacterium
TTTAAAAAAGCCCACTCGTAGGTTTCTCCAACATAGAAGTCCGCAGTCACCACACTATCTTCCCAATAAATGTCTTCCACCGAAGCCGCCAAATAAGCCTTGCCTTGTAATTGTAAAATCAGTCCCCCCAACTCTGCATCTAAGCTCAAGGTGTCAAATATTTCTGTATTCCAAATCCATTCCTCCCCAGTGAAAAAATCTGCTGGCTTATCTGCTGGTCGTAAATCAAGGCGCCAACTTTTCTGGGCATAAGTCGGCAAAGCCATACTCCAACAAAGGCTTAGCAGAAAGAAGAGCGTATGGTACTTGGAAGGCCTAAGCATTTTGCGACATTTTGTTCAATAGCTTCTATATACGTTAACAAAAAATAGAGGTTTCGTTAATCACTTAAAGGTGCTCATTACTTAACGTCTAGAGCCGAAATGCTAGTGTCTGGCAGAACGATATTTTGAGTACTAGTCGGCAAGATAACAGTTTCACTTAGCCAACAAGCCTTTTTCTAAAGTTCCACGATTAATCCCTTGTCTGAAGGAATTAAGCCATCACAAACTGCTTGATGTTTGGCCTGTAAAGCCTCCAGTCCATCTAAGGTTTCGAAATGTAACCAAGATTGAAAATTACTCGTGCACTCTTTTAGAAAGACAACAGATTTTTGTTCAAATACTTTGGGACCCCATTCTTTTAAGCGTTTTTGGATATGCCCGGGGGCAAAGAAAAATTCTGCTCTTTCCTTGAGGAAATCATTTTTTGCACCAGTGGCATCCCAATGAGTGATCCCTACATTGATAGAATGTATTCTTTGGTCTTGGAGGTGCTGGTGTAAACGGGTAAGGGTTTCTAAATTTCCCGATAGGTCGACCACGATACTAGGTACATTGGGATCGATCTCGGTCAACTTATCATAGCTGAGACTTTGATCGTATAGCTTTCTTTGCACTACTTTTTCGAGATTATGAGCAGAAGTCAATCCGATTATTTTGGGTGCAGATTCATCTTGGTTTAGCGCATAAGCAAGACCGATACTGGTTTTGCTGGAAGCACTGAGTAGGATGATTTGTTGGGCACCATACCACTCTTTATCTTTTATATAATCCCATAAGCAAAAAGAGGTGAGTAGTAAAGGAGACAGCAACATCCGAGCATTATCATCTGATCTTTTGTAACCGGGTTCGGCTTGTACGCGGCGATAAATATTATACCCTCCCGGGAGTTGACTTCGATGTGGACTAGCATCGATAAAGTGACCGGGGGAATTTCCTTTTGGTCGCATTTTGAGCGAAGTTGCTGGCGGAAAATAGCCAAAGAGTCGTTCTCCAACGGGGATGTTTTCGGCATTGGATTGGACAACATCCGCGAAACCCCAAACGGGAATCACGCCCCAGGTTTTTAGGTCTTCTCCTTGGGTAGGAAAAAATTGCCAATAAGCCATCCGTTCGCCGACTAGGGCATAAGTAATATTATTGGCGCTATAGCCAAAGCGATCAATTTTTACGATAATTTCTCCAGCTTCGATACTTTGCTGATCGATAGGACTTGTTTGAATAATTCGACTTTCAGTAAATTGATTTTTACGTACTTGAAATTGAGCCATTTGGTTTGTTTTTTTGCTAGGAATAAGCTTATGCTTCTGAAGATAATTCTGTCATAAATTGTTGCAATTTCATCATGGCTGGCATGGCGCTACTGCGAAGTCGTTTGATGATGGCTTGTTTTTCTTCATCGTCTTTAGCTGCATCTTTCATCATTTTACTAAATCCGTCAAGGCGATTATTATAGAGCCATTTTCGAAGTTCTTTGTCTTGTCCCCAATTGTACTGATTCATCATAAAGACCGCCAGCATTTTTATCCAATCGGTATCATGGTTGGGTAGGGGGACGACGGTACAGAGTTGATTTTTCTTTTTCTCTTCGTCATAGGTCGCTTCGATGTGAGCGATAAAGGCGGCGCTAAAAACAGGTTGGTAAGACCGCACGGTTTGTGGCGTGATTAGATCTCCCGCAAAGATGGGTTTGATTGCTAAGTTAGAAATGGCACTTGCCGAGCAATCGACATGAATCAAATCTGTAGAAGTATCAATATTTCCTTGGTCTAAGACAATCTGTCCTTTTTTGATTTTTTGCACCCGACCCTTCCGCACGATATTTTTGATACGCCGGAGTTGTTCTAGTTCCAATTGACTAATGGTAGCTCCATGAAACATCTTGGGTTGAACCGCTGGGTCTATGCGCAGCAAAACACCTGCCTTTTCCAGTCGATCAAATAAATCAGGGATAGATTCTGCCTGTGCCAAAGCTTCAAATTGAGCCGCCTGAGCACCGATGGTATTTGCAAAAAATTCTTCAGAAGGTTGTGTGTTTTTTCGATCCAATAGCCATGCATCTCTCGATACAATCCAAGTGATGTTATCAGGGTTTACCTGATGCTCTAGTAGCCAAAGACAAGCATCAATGCCTGTTTTTCCACCACCAATGATTACAA
Source organism: uncultured Saprospiraceae bacterium (assembly GCA_964419315.1). GTDB lineage: Bacteria > Bacteroidota > Bacteroidia > Chitinophagales > Saprospiraceae > CALLVY01. The sequence continues at coordinate 2,480 of CAYQRA010000506.1, forward strand.
AGCCTTTTGGCGCTTTGGAGATTTTAGGGAGGTCATTGAGTGGCATGAATTGGACCTCTGGCGCGATAGAAAAATTGGGCGTATGAGTAGAAGGAACGCTTGTTTTTAGATAAGTTGCGTCGACTGTTTTTTTGTTGACTTTGACTTTATAAGTTGCTCCGGTGAGCATGGATTCGAATTGACCCTCTCCAGTATAATTGCACAATGGAAAATATTGAACGCGACCACTTGGCAATAATTGGTGTTGCATGACATCATCAAAATAAGCACTCACTTCGGCTCCAGAAGCTAGACCGTGTAATCCTTTGTTTAGGCCCACTTGATCTTTAAGTCCTTTACTCAACTCGGAAGAACTAACGCCATAAAAAGCGGAGGGTTGGTGTAAGGTTACAAAAGGGTAAGCTACATTCCAATGCCCACCTGGTTTTTGATAGCGATCTACAATAATCATCGTGGCATCGGTTTCGGTTAGCAGTACATCAGCGAAGGCCATACCAACGGCACCACTACCGATAATTAAATAGTCTGTTTCTAGCATTTTGGCGGTTAGGGTTATTGAAAGAAGTAACTGGGGGAAAAAATCCTATTTTCTTAAAGTTAAGAATTTAGCTTAAGAGACCAAATACTTTTGGGCTTTACTAGATTATTTGTTGTAGAAGTTTTAATCAAAAATCAACAGTTTGTTTTCGTGGATATTCTCAAGTTAGAATTGACGATTTATGGTTTTAGACTTTTAAGAGGTAAGAGCCTTTCAGGTAATAGTGAAGCCTTATTTTTTTGAAAAACTATTGGATTGGTGGGGAAAGGAGACTTATTTGATCGATAAATCACCCGTATGGGTGATTTATTTGCTAGGCATTTCACCTATTTTACATCGGTAAACATACCGATATGAAAAATCCTTTTTTTGAGAGAAAATGTCTTCCCTTTTTTCTATTATTTCTAGTTCCTCACCTTTTATTGGCGGATCCTTATGTGGATAGTTTGGAGACTATCGTCAATGGTCAAACGGATAAAGCTGTGGTAAAAGAAGCAACCTTTCTTTTGGGAGAATACTTGGTGCAACGGAATCCTGAACAGGCGGAAATTTATGCCAGTTTTCTTAGTGATTTACCTTCTGTCAATAAAGATAGTGCGGAATGGAGTCGCATGATTTACATCTATGCTGCTAGCCATCGGTGGCAAGGGAATTATAAAACGGCATTGGATTACTACCAACGGATTTATGATTATTTCAAAAGTAAAAAGGACTTACTCCAGATAGCAAGAAGTGGAAAAAAAATTGGAACACTCAATACTTATCTTGGGAATAATGTAATGGCACAAAAGCATTTATTGGAATGTGGGGAAATCTATCATCAAGTTGGCTCGCCGCGACAGAAAGCGAGCATCAATAATTCTATTGCAGGTTTTTACGTAAGTATTGAACATGAAGAAAAAGGAAAAGAACGATACCTAATGGCCCTAAAAGGTTTTGAAGCTTTAAAGGATAGTGCCGGACTAGCTAGTGCCAATGCCAACCTTGCGATGATCTATGCGAATCAAGGAACATTTGAGAAAGCTGAAAAACATTTGGCGGCTCAAAGAATATACAATCAGGTTTTTCCGACCGGTAGGGAGATGGGGTTTTATCATGATTTTATGGGGGTCTTGCGACAAAAACAAGATCGCTTAAACGAAGCCTATGAGGAACATCTAAAAGCATTGAATATTAGAAAAAAATTGAGCAGTACTTATAATCTATGTGAGTCGAGATTGAATACTGGAGAAGTATTGATTAAACTAAAAAGACCGAAAGAAGCTATTTTTCATTTAAAGAAAGTGCTCCAATATGAAGAACACGAATCTTATAATCAGGAAGAAAGAGCCCATGAATTGCTCTCCAAAGCTTATGAAAAACTAAATAATTTCCCACAGGCCTTGGTCCACTATAAAGCGTTTAAAGAAAAGGTAGATACGCTTTATAATCGAGAATCCATTCAAGTGATTGCAGAGAAGGATGCACTTTATAAAAGAAAAGAACAAGACAGTCAAATTGCTTTGCTAAGTAAAGAAAAAGAAATTACGCAAGCAAAACTCAGTCGCTCCAATATGCTAATCTATGGTGGCTTGTGTAGCTTGCTGCTCTTTTCTTTGTTTTCCTTTTTTATCTATCGATTGTACAAAAAAATAAAAACCCAAAATGGCATCATTAAAAAAGCCTTGAAGGAAAAAAGTCTTTTGTTGCAGGAAATTCACCATCGCGTAAAAAATAACTTACAAGTGATTTCTAGTTTGCTCCGACTACAATCCAAATTCATTACCGATGAAAGCGCTTTAGCAGCGATTAAAGATGGTCGCAATAGAGTGCAGTCTATGGCGATTCTCCACCAAAACCTTTACCGAGAAGAAGACATCACGGGGGTGAATATGAAAGTTTACTTCAGTAATTTGGTGGAAGGGATTTTTAAATCCTACAACCTTTCCAAAGAGGATATCCAACTCAATTTAGAAATCGAAGACCTCAATTTAGATGTAGATACCGTTATTCCAATTGGCCTGATCACCAATGAACTCGTCACCAATTCTTTGAAGTATGCCTTTGGAGAAGACATCAGCGATAAAGCAGTGATAGAAGTAAAATTGACCGAGACCAATGGAGAATATCAATTGGTTGTCAGTGATAATGGTATCGGAATGGATGAAGAAACGATTCTCCAAGCGCCCGATAAAACCTTTGGACAAAGAATGATCCACGCTTTTGTCAATAAACTAAAAGCACAAATTCGGATCAATAATGTAGAAGGAACGAAGGTGATTATTGATATTCCTAAGTAAAGACCTATCGTGTTTTATCATTTTATTGGAGTAGATTAAAAATCCCTCTCTACGATTGCTAGAAAAACTTCGTTCTTGGACAAATCCCGTGGTCAATCAAAAAGAAGAATAAAAAAGCGACC
>CAYQRA010000507.1:0-5396 GCA_964419315.1 uncultured Saprospiraceae bacterium
CCTGAAAGGCTTGCTGGATCGTCGACAACGACCCATCTGGGTTGGTCATGCCTTCGACGGTCGTGACCTCGGCCCCGTCCGCTTCGCCAGCAAACATTGTGCAGGATTTGACGGCTTTACCGTTCACGTGGACGACGCATGCGCCACATTGCGACGTGTCACAGCCAATATGGGTGCCCGTCAAAGATGCATTCTCTCTTATAGCATGAACCAATAACATACGTGGCTCTACTTCCATCGTATGCTCCGTTCCATTAATTTTTAAAGTTATTTTCTTTGTCATGATATATTTTATTTTGCTCTTGAAATTGCCTTATTGAGCATACGTTTGGTAATTACTTTTACTAAATGTCTTTTATACTCTTCATTTCCACGAAGGTCATCTGAGGGGCTACAATCTTCGGCAGCGTATTGAGCAGCCTGTGCAATAACACTTTCAGATAAATCTGAACCTACCAATACTTCTTCCGAACGTTTTGCTCGCAATGGAAGTGGAGAAACATTGGTCAATCCGATACCTGCTTTAATACAACGACCTTGATCGTCTATTTGAACCATTGCTGCAACACCCGCAGTGGCATAGTCACCGACTTTACGTTCTGCTTTATGATAAGCAGACCCATAATTACCCGTTGCCGCAGGAATTCTAATTTCCGTTAATACTTCTCCATGTTCAATAGCAGTCGTATAAAACCCATGAAAGAAATCATCGATCCCAACGGTTCGTTTACCCTCTTTACCCGTTATTTCTATTTCTGCTCCCAAGGCTAACATTACCGCTGGGTGATCATTCGCAGCATCACCGTGTGCTAGGTTTCCTCCTAAGGTTCCAAAGTTTCTCACTTGCGGATCTGCAATCAATTTGGTCGCATCCATAAAAATTGGATATTTCTGATGAATGACATCAGATTCTTCCACATCCACTTCTTTGGTCAAAGCACCTATTTTCAAATAACCACCTTCTTCTTTGACATAGGAAAGTCCGGGTATGTTATTGATATCAATAAGGTGGGTAGGAGAGGCAAATCTCAGTTTCATCATTGGAATAAGGCTATGTCCTCCAGAGAGAATTTTAGCATCATCTCCATACTCATGAAGTAGCGCAATCGCCTCGTCCAAGCTAGTTGGGGCGTCGTAATTAAAATTTTCTGCAATCATGTTAAAATATTATGAATGAATTTTATTTGGTTAATTTTCTTAGGCATGAAAGATTAATCTTATCGAAGAGATTAAATTGAAATCTAGTTTTCAAGCCAAATACTTGATTCTCCTAGAGCTTATTCTATGCTTCCTTAATACCTTCCTTTTTATCTGAATTGCTTTTATGCTCTGCAATAAGATTGCATCAACTAAACAATAATGGTTTTATCCATTGTCTGTAGAAAAACCTAAAACTGGCATTGACCCATACCCCAAATAGTAAAAGGAAAGTACCTAGATAATAATGACTCATATTGAAAGTGTAGAATTGGCAGGCTAACATTAATAAACTACCGGTGACGACAAGGGAAGCAGCAGCAATCGTTCTTTTTCCTCTGTAGTTTAATAGAATCAATAATAAGGTCAACGCCGCCAAACCTAATAATAAGAAAGAAGTCCAACTTGGAGATTGTGGGTATAACTTAGTGCCACTACACATAGTAATAGCACTTGAGTAGGCTAGAATGCAATAGGGACATTTGGGAATTATAGCGATTATAATGCCCGTAAAAAGAGGAGATATTGATTTTTTCTCTTTTTTAGTTTTTTTTACTGCACATCCACATTGCTTAGGTTTAATGCTGTCTAATCGCATAAATTGTTGAAATAATTCTATAAAAAGTTCTAATTAGAATTTATTTTCTAAAAACAGATCTAAAAGTGGGGAAAAAAGATGGAAACACAAAATTTTTTAAAAGAATTTAATCGTTAAAGATGCTCTTTTTTAAAATCTTTATTACTTAAAACCTTTTTTTAAGCTAAATAATTAGGGTAAACCTAGTTAAACCCAAATTTGATTTCAAATCGGAACAACAAGGTAATGCATAGAAGTACAATTATGTTTAAAAAAATTTATTCTTTGTCAAATTAACCTAAGAAATTCAGAAACGGAGTGAACGAAACCCTGTGTGAGTCGAGCACAAGAAGGAGAAGAAGAAACTTGAACGAATAGGAAAGCGATAAGGAAAAAAGAGGGAGAGGATTTAGGAAAGGGGGAGATAAACTATTTTAGTAATGATTACATTGAACTTAGGACTTAGGCAATACCCGCAAAATGATAATAAGCAGCGCAAGCTCCCTCAGAAGAGACCATCGGAGCACCAATCGGATTAACTGGCGTGCATTGTTTTCCAAAAAGAGGGCAATCAATTGGTTTTTTTGCGCCTTTTAAAATTTCACCTGCGATACATTCAGTATCTTTTACAGTATTGCTTGTTCGTAATTTAAATTTTTTGACGGCATCAAAAGCAGCCATTTCAGGCCTGATACGCAAACCACTATTGGGCAATGTTCCGATTCCTCTCCATTCTTTATCACACACCTCAAAAACTTTATCAATTACTTGCTGAGCAATAGGATTGCCTTCGGAAGGGACTACTCGACTGTATTGATTTTCTAACTTGACCTCTTTATTTTCTAGTTGTTGAATAATCATTAGAATACCTTGTAGCAAATCCACAGGTTCAAAACCAGTTACAACAATTGGAATCTGATAATTTTGAGAAATTATTTGATAGGCTCCTAGCCCCATTACCGAACAAACATGTCCAGCTCCTAATAATCCATCGACTTGACTATTTTCCTCTTCAAGGATAGCTTGCATAGCAGGCGGTACCAATACATGAGAAGTCAAAATGGAATAATTCTTAAGACCGTATAATTGGGCATGAACCACAGAGAGCGCATTGGCGGGAGCCGTTGTTTCAAAACCTACTGCAAAAAAGACCACTTCCTTATGAGGATTTTTCTTCGCTAATTGAACCGCATCCATCGGGGAATATAGAAATCGAATATTTCCACCTGCGGCTTTTGCATCCAGTAAACTTTTGCTAGACCCGGGTACTCTTAGCATATCACCAAAAGAACATAGGATAATGTCTTTTTGCTGAGCCAATTCAATGGCTTGGTCAATCGTATTCATGGGAGTGACACAAACAGGACACCCCGGACCATGAATCATTTGTATGGTCGGTGGTAATAAATTAATAATCCCATTTTTAACTAAACTGTGAGTTTGACCTCCACAGAATTCCATGATCCGCCATTTCCTAGAAGTGATTTGTCGAATCTTATCTAAATAAGCTTTCGATAAATCGGGATCTCGGTATTCCTCTAGAAATTTCATAAATAAGGATTAAGGGAAATAAATATTAGTAGGATCTTACTCAGGTAATAATTCTTCTAATCCACCGTAGCGTTTCAAATACGAAAAGGTTCTTAAAGCCTCTTTTTCATTCACCAAATTAATAGCAACACCAGCATGCACCAACACATAATCTCCTTCTTTAGCTTTAGGTATCATGTCCAAGTAAACATCCTTGATGATACTCCCAAAAGCGACTTTGGCTTTTATGACTAGTTCCTTTGAGGTACTAATACTTTTAATTTGACCGGGAATGGCTAGGCACATAAGGTTTATGGTTTTAAATAATGACTTGTCTTATTTCTTTTTTAGAACTGCTCTTCTTAAAGTTGATGGTACAGCGCAAACAAGCATCAAAAGAGCGAGCGATTAATCCAACTTCTATTGGATTTTCTAGGTCTTTTATCGTTAAGCCTATTAGTGCTTGACCTAAAGGAGCACATTTTTTTTCGGTAGCTCCCACATTGATATTGGCAATGGTAGGCGCGAGGATTTGATAGCGCTTAATCTTTCCTTTTTCTAACTCCACCAAATGCGCCAGTGCGCCTCTTGGGGCCTCCGTCATTCCAAAACCAATTCCATCTTTCAAGGTCGTAGCTTGGCAAAAGTCTCCTTTCTTATCTAATTCATCTAAGCTTTTTTCAATAAAATCACTTAAGACCATTAGTTCCTGTAAACGGGCAAAAGCCCTGATAAAAACGCTGGAACCTTTGTGTGCAAAAATGTCTTTTACCAAGCCGTGGTTGGCTTGTGTATTTTCTTTTTTATTTCGTTTGCCCAGCATTAACATTCGGGCTAAAGACCCTACCTCATAAGGGGGCATATTTCCCAAAAGTTCTTCTATAGGCTGGCTACTAGTATCGTCTAATGCGGTGATGAAATTATCGGGCTTGATGTTGCGATATTTCATTTTATTAAAAATACCACTGGGGAATTGACCAGACTTTTGATAATGAGTTGGACTGATAGCTAATTTACTGTTTTTATCCCAGAAAGCACCAAAACTTAGAAAGGGATGTTTCCCCCCTCCTATTTCATCTAAACCATATTCCATGCAAGTGCGAAAAAACAGACCTAAGTCTCCATCTTGATGTGCCTTTTTCTCATAGAACCAAGCTAATAATTCTTTCCACGAAGTAACTTGCAAGTAACTCTCTAATGAGCCATTTAACAAAATAGGTTCTAACCATTTATGCTTAAAATCTTGAATGATCTTTTTAGCTTTTATTATTTTTTGTGCTTTGAGTGCAGTCGCAACTCCTCCGGGAATAATAAATCCGGCATGTGGCCATTGTCCAGCTATGGACGAATAAAAGGAAATCGGATAAGTCGCTCCAATTAGCCCTTGACGAAAAGAACTACCTTTAAAAGCACTAAATCGCTCGACAACCGTTTGATGTAATGGAAAAGCTTGAAAGGATGGATCGGTCAAATCAGGAGCAAAAGAAGTATAAAACCACTTTATAGAATTTTGTACGATCTCCGCAGCATGGATAATGGAGCGAACGATATGCGCATTTGGCGGAACACTTGTCCCTGCTAAATGTTCCAGAGCCATTGTGGCTGCTTGTTGATGTGCCCCCCCACAAAATCCATAAACTCTAGAAGTAACAGCGATGCTAGCAAGAGCAGGTTGATTGATCAATAAATCTTTATAACCTTGAAAAATAGTAGAGCTAAATAAGGCTTTGGTAATGGTCTTATTTCGATTGATATAAATATCAGCTATTAACTCTTTTTCTATTTGTGATGCAAGCATTAATTATTTCAAATACTTAATTTGTACATTTTTTTCTTCAAATTCTACTTGACCAATTGGCGTAAAATAAGGTTGTATTTCTGACCAAACATAAGCTTGAAATTTAGCTAAGGTAGTCGCCGTTTTACCCTCGGTTAATTGTTGAATCAACCAGTTATCTATAATTCTTCTAATCTTCAAAGCCACCAACTGATACTTTTGTTCTTTCCAGTCTATAACCCCTCTGGCTTGGTAAAGGGTCAATAAAATTTCTAATTGGTCTGCTTGGTTTTGGAAATAATTCTGAAAAGTATT
>CAYQRA010000508.1:0-5379 GCA_964419315.1 uncultured Saprospiraceae bacterium
CCTCTTAGTCCTGCGGCGGAGCCAACTAAGACGATAGATCCACCTCCATTTTTAAGCATTTGCGCTGTAGTGGCTTTTAGAAAATACCATGGCCCTGTCAAATTTATAGACAACTGCTTGTCCCAAGCATCCATCGGATACTCATGGGTTGGTAAGGAAACGGCACCAGATATCCCCGCAGAATTTACAGCACAATCTAGTCTTCCATAAGAAGCTACCGCAAAGTCTACCAGTCCTTGTACCTGAGACCAATCTGATATATCACATTTTGTATAGATCGCTTCTCCACCTTGATCTTTGATGGACTTAACGACCTCACTTCCTGTGTCGGACACATCTGATAGGACTACCTTTCCACCTTCGCTCGCGAAAGCCAGTGCAGTGGCTCGCCCTATGCCAGAAGCACCACCACTCACTAAACAAACTTTATTTTTAAATCTCATTTAAGTCCTCATTTATTTTTTAACAAGGAATTCACCATTTTCGTCTGTGCTTTATCCATTTACTTTTGCCGAAGCGGAACAAGCAATAAAAAAGGAGAGGATAAAAATTAACGAACTCCTAATATTGATTCCCGATTTTAGCAAGTCGTTTTTCTATGTTGACTTTAATTGGTCAGGAAATTATTTTAATGGTCTTCCCCCATCTACTGGAATAATCGACCCTGTCGTAAAGGATAAAGTGTCGGTCAAAGCAAAAACGGCATTGGCAACGTCTTCAGGTGTTGCTAAGCGGGCTTGGGGAGTGAGGTCCATTTGCTGCTGGATAAAACTATTGTCCATTTTTTTGGCATACTCTCCTAATACCCATCCGGGACTAACAGAGACCACTCTTATGTCGGGTGCTAAGGCTCTCCCTAGCGATCGTCCCATGGAATCGATGGCGGCTTTAGAGGCACAGTAGGCAACATTACTGCCTATTCCTGTTTTTGCAGCTACGGAAGAAATATTTGCAACCAGACTTGGATTTCCTTGTTTTGCTCCTTTGAGCAAAAGGTTTTTAAATGCTCGAATCATTGCGAAACTTCCTCGGAAATTAGTTTGCATGATTCTGTCTATCCATTCGTCTGTCAATCCTTCAAGATCATCGTGCGGAACGGGTGTTGTTATTCCGGCATTATTGACCAGAACATCTAGTTTTCCGTATTTTTCTTCAACGGAATGCGCCAGTTTTTCCAAAACAGCAGGGTCATTTATCGCTCCATGATAATAAGCATGCTTTTCATTGCCCATTTCATCGACCAATTGTTTGGCCTTTTCTTGATTGCTATTATAGGTCACTATCACCGCGTAGCCTTGCTCCGCAAATTTTTTTGATATAGCAGACCCGATGCCGCCTGCTCCTCCGGTAACCAATGCTACTTTCATTTTAAGGAGTTGCATTTGAATATCTTTCTACTCTAATATCCGCTTGCTTTTGATGCCCTGAAAAGTTTTCTAAGGCACAAAGTCTAGAACAATATTCCCCCATTAATTTACTTGCCGCTTCCGTTCTGATTTCTTGATAGGTACAGGTTTTGATAAATTTTCCGACCCATAGTCCGCCAGTATATCTACAAGCTTCTCTGGTAGGGAGGGTATGATTGGTTCCAATAACCTTATCTCCATAAGCAACATTGGTTTTTTCTCCTAAAAACAATGCACCGTAATTGGTCATTTTTTCTAAAAATCTACGTGGGTTAGTTGTCATTACTTGGACATGTTCGGAAGCAATACGATCCGCCTCTTCTATTAATTCATCTTCTGTATCTACCAAAATAACTTGTCCATAATCTTTCCAAGCCACAGAAGCAATATCAGCGGTTGGTAAAACTTTTAATTGTTTTTGTATTTCTGCCTCAATGTTTTCAGCAATACTTTTGCTCGATGTCAGTAAAACGGCCGGAGAATTTGGTCCATGTTCTGCTTGTCCCAATAAGTCCGTTGCACATATTTCTACGTCAGAAGAGTCATCTGCGATGACTAGGGTTTCCGTTGGGCCCGCAAACAAATCAATTCCTACTTTACCAAAAAGCTGCCGTTTGGCTTCTGCTACATAAGCATTTCCTGGTCCCACCAGCATATCTACTTTCTCAACAGTATCTGTGCCCAATGCCATCATCGAGATAGCTTGGACGCCACCTAAAATATATATATCATCCGCTCCAGCCATACTCATTGCGGCTACGGTAGCTGCTGGAATTTCTCCATTGATGGGAGGAGTACAGGCAATTACTCTTTTTACGCCGGCCACTTTTGCAGTCAATACGCTCATGTGTGCGGAGGCGACCATGGGGTAACGACCACCAGGGATATAGCAACCCACAGAATTGACGGGGATATTTCGATGTCCTAAAAAGACACCGGGCATGGTTTCTACTTCGACATCATGTAGAGAAGCTTTTTGCACTTCCGCGAAGTTCCGAATTTGAGTTTGTGCAAATTCGATATCCGAAATAACTTGAGGAGAAAGGTTGGCGATGATGTTTTGAATGGTATCATCTGATAATTTGAAACTTTCAGGTGACCAATTATCAAATTTTTCTGAATAAGCTCTAACCGCTTGATCCCCATTTTTAGTGACGTCTGCAAGTATAGTTTCAACTGCGGATTTCACTTTTGCATCGGCATCATTTCTATCTTGAGAGGTGATGCCTTTTTTTAGGTATGTTATCATAAAGAAATAATTCTAGAGGTTTTATATAATCATTAAAAGCTAATACAGAGCATTTGGAGGGTTTTGGGATGAGTAAATATTTGGCAAATACTACTAAAATCCAAAGCTTATTGCTTTTAACAATGTAAAACTACATAGAATCTATGTCTTGTTATTATTCAAAAAAAAACTAAAACTATTCAATATCAATCAAGTCATTGCTTGGTATATTCTTTTGGTGAGATACCTGTTTGGCTTTTGAAGAATCGAGAGAAATTACTAGGCGTTTGATTGCATAGTCTATCGGCAATTTCAGAAATTTGCAAAGAGGTATATTTTAGGAGAGATTTTGCTTCCAATATCATCATTTGGTTTAGCAAATTTTGAGCAGTTATATTGATCGTACTTTTGACACATTTGTTAAGATGATTTGGAGCAATGTGTAGTAATTCAGCATACTCTTTTACCGTTTTATATTGGTAAATATTTTTAGCAAGTGCATTTTTATATTGCTGCGTAAGTTCAGCCGCTGTGTTTTTAATAACTTTTTTTTCAGGCACTAATACTCGTTTAACTTCTGTTAGCAAGGTCAAAATATACCTCCCAATTAGCTCCATATTTTCTTTTTTGTGTTTCGCCCCAAGTTCCTCCAAGCGAGCAAATATATTTAAAATCGGAGCTACGGATTCTTGCGAGATACTAATAATCGGGTTGGCTGAAAATTGCAAAAATGGAAAAGTATTTAAGAAATGGTTGTTTACAGAATTGGCAAAAATTTCATCACTAAAATGTATATAATAACCTGTAACATCTTTACTCATGCTTTCGTGTTTTGTGATCTGCATGGCAGGAAGAAAGAAAAATTGATTTTTTTGAATTACATATTGATTCAAGCCTTTACTTCTGACCCCTTTACCATTTGTTAAAAATAAAAAATCGTGAACCGTTTTGCGATGTGGGGGTAAGGGAAACTTAATAATATCTAGACTGTCTTCTATCTTATTAATAAAAAATACTTCATCTTGCCCGGAGAGTTGTCTCTTCCTTTTGATGTTCCCAAAATGAATTTTATCAAGTTTATTGGGTGGGAGAACAGGTATGTTTTTAATTTTCGGCATGACAAGGAAGCGATTTCATTATTCAAAACGGATATTCTAAGTTATTTTTTGAACAACTTCAGTAACGAATTTACTGCTTTGAAAGGTTTTTTTAAATTTTTGTAAAATGAAATTTACGCCATTCCCTTCTTCCATTGGTGATTTTGGGGTGGACCCCAAACGTTATTGGACAAAGTAGGACCTTCCCGGCTTGTAATTTTACCTAGATTAATGGGATCTCTTACTTATTTGCTTAGTAGCTATTAATAAGTGCTTATTCCCAATAACCTTTTGAAAATATCTCTAACTTTAGCGAATGACAATTATTTAGGTGAAAGATGATGATACGTTTTCTGAAATGGATAGTGCTGGTTTTAATGACTTGTTTTCTTGCTGAGGTATCAGTTGGACAGACTAATCATGTATTTCAAAGTCTTTCTAAGAAAGATGGACTCTCTCAAACATCCGTATTTGCAATAGCACAAGATGATCTGGGCTTTATGTGGTTTGGAACAAGGGATGGTTTAAATAAGTATGATGGCTATCAATTCAAGGTTTATAAAAGCAATAATGCTAAAAATAGTTTGGTCGCTAATGATATTCGCTCCCTATATTTTGATGAGCAAAAAAAGGACTTATGGATTGGGACTATTTCTGGTTTAAGCAAATACCAATCGAGTACGGATGATTTTATAAGCTTTACTCATTCTTCTTCCGATTCTTCCAGCCTTTCCAATAATGAAATTCGTGAAATTTTTAGGGATTCCAAAGGAAGATTATGGGTTGGTACCGTGGAGGGACTCAATCTATTGGACGAAAAAAATAAGCAATTTCAAAGATTCTTTTTTCAGGGGGAATTCTCGGAGGATACCAAGTCTCCTGCTATTAAAGCAATAGTAGAGGATAAAACTGGGAGCATTTGGTTGGGAACCACCAATGGTTTGTACCGGTTGTCAGAAGAAAAAAACGATAAATTTACCTTTGAAAGAATTGTCCCAAAAACGAATACTCCTTTATCCGATACCCACATCATAAGCATCCTAGAAGATAAAAAAGGTAATTTTTGGATCGGTACTTTTGATGCGGGGATTAACTATTGGGATAAGGAAAATCAAACGATTAGGGTTTACCAAAATGAGGAAAATAGTATTAACTCTTTAAGCCATAATAATATTCGTTCCATGTGTTTAGACGAATATGATAACTTATGGGTGGGGACTTTTGATGGTTTGAATTTATTAGATAAAAATAAAAATGCCTTTCAAAGGTATTCAAAGTCTCAGTTTGGAACCTCTGGAATATCTGACAAATCTATTCATTCCGTTTTTATTGATAGAAGGGGATGCCTTTGGTTGGGAACCTATTATGGTGGGATTAATCATTTGGATGAAAACTATAATCGCTTTACAAATTATAAAGGTGCCCCTTATGGAAATACCTTGAGTGGCAATGTCGTGAGTTCCTTTACAGAAGATGAGAATGAAAATCTTTGGATCGGAACGGAGGGGGGAGGATTAAATTTTTTCGATAAAAAAAATAGACATTTTAAGAGTTATCAGTTTCAACAAGCCAAAGAAAAGTCATTAAGTGGTAATAATGTAAAAGAATTATTGTTGGATGGGGAGCAATTATGGATTGGTACTTTTCA
>CAYQRA010000509.1:0-5367 GCA_964419315.1 uncultured Saprospiraceae bacterium
CTCCTTCCTTTGCTAAAAAAGCGACGGAAGTGGAAGGCGCCAAAGAACAATACCACCGCCTTGCAAAATTAGGGGCTAGCTTGGTGAGTCCCAATGGTTTACTCTTTTTGGCTTCCTGTTCTTCCAGAGTCAATGCCGAAGAATTTTTCGAACTCTGTGAAGATGGCATTCAAGATTCTAATGAGTTTTTTCAGTTTTTAGAAAAAACCTTTCACGATGTCGACCATCCAATTGGATTTCCAGAAGGCGCCTATTTAAAGGCCGGCTATTGGCGGAAGCGCTAATCAATTCCGTCCATGTTCAATTTCTTAAACTATGAAAAATAAAGTTGTCGGAATATTATTGGCGATCATTATGCTAAGCAATTTCCTTTTTGCACAACCTATCCCTTGTGAAGAGCCTGTAGAAATGACGCCGACCTGCGTTGAAGCCTGTATCATCTGCGACATTGATGGTTTTAAGGGGCGACACGAAAGTGCGGTTCCCGGTGAAGCACCTCCGGGCTTTTGTACAGTCGTTGTTCACAATGGTCAGTGGATCGCTTTTATCGCAGGGACGCCCAATTTAACACTGGAGCTTTTTGTTTCTAATTGTCTTTTGGGAAATGGTCTAGAGGTTGGGATTTATGCGAGCACCGATTGCTCTAATTTTGATTTGGTCTCGGAATGTCGAGGAGGATTTTCTCCAGTACCCGATGGCGGTTCTCGAACCTTTACCAATAATGTTCCATTAGTGGTTGGCCAATATTATTATCTCGTGATGGATGGAAATTTTGGGGACAATTGTGATTGGGAAATTGCTGTTTTGGAAGGCAGTACTTTAGTCGATCCATTATTGAATTCGGGGACAATTTCTGGAGAAGCTTTGGTCTGTCCAGATCAATGGTATTATTATCCCTTAGATCCTCCTTTGGGAGCTACCGAGTTTGAATGGACGTTCAATGGATTGGTGCAGGAGGGTATTCCAGATGAAGGCATGGAGGCTAGGTTTTTTACAGATGGCGATTTTGAAATTTGTGTTACGGCGAGTAATGCTTGTGATGAAGCTCCACCTTCTTGTTTTACGGTTACGGTCGAAAGTATTCCGCCAACAGAGATCATTGATTTTATTTGCGAGGGAGATTGTTATTCGATTGTAGATACTTTAATTTGTGATGCAGGGATCTATGAATTTTCTTTGCTTAGTATTGAGGGATGTGATAGTTTGGTGATCCTTGATTTGACGGAAATTCCAATCCCGATCGTAGATGTCGAGGTAGACATTTGCGAGGGAGATACTTTGTATGTTGGGACTACTCCTTATTTTCAAAATGGTCAGTTTCAAGAAACCCTAAAGACCGATCAGTTGTGCGATAGTATCGTCAATTTAGACCTTTCTCTAATCATCTGTAATATCCAAAGTACACATAGTGCATCCTCCGTAATTTGCTACGGAGAGTCTTCTGGTCAGATTGATTTTAGCGTAGCTGTTGGTTCCCCTCCTTTTACTTTTTCTTGGGCTAATTTGGAGAATACTTTAACGGGGAATGGAAGTATTAGTGCCTTGGGAGAAGCAATTAATATTCCCAACTTACCAGCAGGAACTTATTTGATTACGATAAGCGATGGATATAATAATTTTGACATCATTATTCAAGACGTCAATCAGCCCGATCCATTGGCCTTGGCATGGATTCCTTCTGATTATAATGGCTTTAATTTGACTTGTGCGGATGCGACAGATGGAAGTTTGGAAGCCCAAGTTTCGGGCGGTGTAATGGATTATGTTTATTTGTGGGATACAGGGGCTAATGATTTCGAAATCAATAATTTAGAAGCAGGGACTTATTTTCTTACCGTAACTGATGATGTGGGGTGTACGCTGGTAGAATTCTATGATTTAATCAGCCCTGAGGCATTAGAAATGGAGGTCAATTTTGCCAACCCTAATTGTGATGGATTGCAAACAGGAATCGTAGAAATACTAGAAAGTGGGGGAGGAACGGCGCCTTATTCTTTTAGTTTAAATGGCGGTGATTTTGCTACTGAAAGTCGTTTTGATAGCCTTTTTGAAGGGACTTATGAGTTGGTTTTACAAGATGCAAATGGCTGTGAAATTAGTCAGGAAGAAAGCTTAATTGCTCCGCAAATTCCAGTAGTAGAAATTGGTGAAAATAAGGTGCTTAATCTTGGCGACTCTTATACCTTTGCCGCTTCCATCAACGATATTAGTATTCAAGAAATCATTTGGACGGCCCCAGATAGTTTGTCCTGCTCCGCTTGTTTAGATCCTAGTGTGATTCCCCTCAATTCTGCTTATTATTATCTGACGGTGATCTCTCAAGATGATTGTCCGGGCAAGGATAGCTTACAGATTGTGGTGGAAAAAAATCGAAGATTTTATGCCCCTACAGCGATCAGTCCAAACTTCGATGGGATCAATGATGGCTTTACCATTTATGGGAGCCAAGAAGTGGAAGTCATTCAGTCGCTAAGGATTTTTAATCGCTGGGGAGCAGAGATGTTTGTAGCGAATAACCTAGAAGCTGGCAATGAAAGAGTGGGGTGGAATGGTACTTTTAATGGAAAAGTACTCAATCCTGAAGTATATGTCTGGCTTGCTGAAATAAGATTTATTGATGGTTTGTTGGCGACCTACTCCGGAGAAATCCACCTCATTGACTGAGGCCGCAAGGCTAGTGAATACTTTTCTATTCGACTAGCGTTTGATCCACTCTAGTCGATGCTTTTATAGGTTTAAAAGGAGTGGAAATATTAGATTCTTTAAACAAAAGACCACTAAAAAGAAAAAGAAAAAGCACCAACCCCATTGGTTGGTACTTTATTCATAGCGATTTATATCGGGTGGTTTTCAATTTTTCTCAATCTATTGAATACTTGTTTGTTGCTAATTAATTTCTGTTGATTCTAGAAGCGCCAGATAAATTTTGAGAAGTAATACTTCCATTTCCACGGTAGTTGATTTCACTTGCTCCAGAGGCTTTAACGACTAAGCTTTGCTCTACACTTACCTTTATTTTACTAGCTCCAGAAAGATCGGCAATGAGGTGGTCACAAGTGAATTCGTAATTCTCTAAGTTACTAGCTCCAGATAAATCTGCTTCTAGGGTTTGGGCAGTTCCAGAAATCTCTAACTTGGATGCTCCGCTTAAATCAGATTTCAGTTGGTCAACGGAGAGGCTTCCTTCAAAATTACTTGCACCACTTAGGTCGATCTGTACTTGGTCGGTGTTTAACTCGTTTTGCAAAAAGAAAGTACTCGCACCTGAGCCATCAAATACATCGATATTACTGGTCGTGATATAGGCATTGATTACGGTATCATCATGGTCAATGGTGATGGTGTTTTCAAAACGAAGCATCAAGCGGTCGCCTATTTTTTCAATGGCCATTCTATCGTGGAAATTGCTATTGGATTCGATTTCTACTTTGTCTTCCGTGTCAGAAAAAGTCACATACACCTGAAAGGCATCTTGCGCTTCGATCTCCGTAAAGTTTTTTAGATCATAAGTCTTGGTAATGACTTCCCCTTTAGGTTTGATAATTTCAGTATTACAACTGGCTAAGAAAAGTCCGAGGAAAAGGGCGATAATTATATTGGCTTTCATGATATCTTAATTTTAAGTGTTATTAATTTTATGTTTGAAGTGGAACGTGATCAGGTTCTAAATATTGATTTCACCTAAAGGACGACAGGACAGACCAAGTCCCCCTATTGGCTTAAGGTTTTTTTGAAAAAAAATAAAAAAATGGAATTAAAGTGAACGGCAAAGAAA
Source organism: uncultured Saprospiraceae bacterium (assembly GCA_964419315.1). Lineage (GTDB taxonomy): Bacteria > Bacteroidota > Bacteroidia > Chitinophagales > Saprospiraceae > CALLVY01. Next base: position 3,776 of record CAYQRA010000509.1, read on the forward strand.
GGCTAGGATACTAATGTTTATAAAGGGTTGGGAGGAATTTTTTTATTGGGAGTTGTCAGAGAACCAAGTAAAAAAAGTTTTTCTATTCTGCGTCTTGCAAGGTTTTTTGCAGGGCTTTAGCTTCTTCCAGCATATAAAAACCACCGGGTACCAAGAAGTATAATCTATTGTCCATCTGCCAGTAATCCATTGGAGATTTGCTAATGATGTCCCACGATGTTTTTTGTTGGATGCTTTTGATATAGGTTAGGATTTTTTCGACACAAGTTGGAGATTGAAATTCCCATTCTTCGATAGTCGCCCGAGGATAGGTGTTGGGGGTGATCGCCACTTTGCCTTTGACAAAAGCCTTTTTTATACCTCGCAATCCTTCAAGACTCAGTGCTGCTAAAGTGGCTTCTTTTTTATACTTTAGTCGATTATTCGCTTGCCGAATACCTTTGGCCAATAAAGTATTTTCTTGGGCGATGGTGTCTATTGATTTTACCTCATATTGATAAGGGCTAGTCGATAGTTTTTTTAAAAGGCTAGGAAAAGGACTGGGAGGATAAATTTTTGCCTCTTGATCGCAAGAGACTTCGAGTGCTTTGGGACTAGGATCGAGTGTCCTGTTTTCTAGAGTTGTTTTTTCTATTTCATCCTTAGCCTTCGGCTCCTGATGACAAGCACTAAAGATTAAGAAAGCCACTAAAAACAGAAAATACTTTTTCATAAACCATTTTTTCTAGACTTATCGCTCGATGATCAATTTTTCAGATTGCACAAAGTCCTCTCCAAAAATTTTTACCCAATAAATACCTGTAGGATATTCCTGTGCCTGCAAAAAGTAATTTTGCTCCCCCGCGTTCTGCTGCCCTGCAAAAATATTAGCCACTACTTTTCCGAGGGCATCATGTAGCTCAACTTTAATTTTCGACCTTTTTTTAAGTTCCACCGGAATGACCGTAATCGCAGAGGCAGGATTGGGATAAACGGCAGATAAGCTCAAGCCATTCTTGTTGACCAGATCATAAGTTCCAGTTTGTATTTCCAAATCCAAAACTTTAAAATCAAAAAAGCCTTCTGGTGCAGGCATCGGACGAACTTGGTTTTTACCACTATTAGCAGTAGCGTCCATATAATATTGAATCTTCGTCAATGGCAGTTGAACGGGAATACTAGCCGTCCAAATATCCATACTTGGGTCCTCCAAAACCATTTCTATTGGGTTAAAGCTAGCCGTCAAATCTGTGCGATAATAAAGCTTGGCATTTTCGATACCACTTTTGTGGCGGATCACCGCTTCGACCTTATAATCCTCCATCTGCTCCGCAGGAACATCGGAAAGCCTCGCGTGAGAAATTTGCAGCGGATCGCTAGTTCCAACTTCTTTGGTAATACAATGCAAGGCACCACTCAAGGGGATGATCGCATTACAGTTGATGCCCACCAAATTATAGCCCGGCATCAATTCTTGCCAAATTCTAAAAGCAGTGGTATCGTATTTTTCCTCGTAAGTAGGAATCAAGATCGTTTTATTGACAATCAAGGAATTGGTGTAAGTTCGGTAACGACCATTCTGATCAGGATATCGGCCATTTCCATCTGGAGGC
>CAYQRA010000510.1:0-5362 GCA_964419315.1 uncultured Saprospiraceae bacterium
GCATTTGGGTGTATATCTTGAAATTTACTCATTGTCTGGTTTTCTTCTGAGGATCTGAGCAGTCAGTTCTCCTTCTGAAACAATTTTATTACCTACATAAGCGGTTCCCTGCATATGAACGATTCCTCGGCGGATAGGACTCAATAACTCCATCTTTAGAATAATAGTATCGCCAGGATGTACCATATTTTTAAACTTAGCAGAATCAATTTTGATAAAGTAAGTATCCCAGTTTTCTGGATCAGGAACAGTCGATAATGCCAAAATACCTCCGGTCTGAGCCAGCGCTTCTAATTGTAAGACGCCGGGAAACACCGGATTCCCCGGAAAATGTCCTTGAAAAATGCTTTCATTGAAAGTGACATTTTTAATTCCTACTACATGAACGTCTGAAAGCTCAATTATTTTATCCACCAATAGCATTGGATAACGATGGGGAATCAGTTTGGTGATCGCCACGGTATCGTGTAAAGGCGGTAAACTAGGATCATATTTGGGTTTGCCTCGGAGCTTACGTTGCTCTTGTAATAATTTCTTTATGATTTTGGCAAATTCAATATTGGCCGTATGCCCTGGTTTGGTCGCCATGATTTTTCCCTTGATCGGGCGGCCAATTAAGGCCATGTCGCCAATGACGTCCAATAATTTATGTCTAGCTGGCTCGTTCTCAAAACGCAAATCAGTAGTATTGAGAATGCCTTTGCCTTCTATTTGGATATTGGGTTTCCCCAATCTTTTAGATAAAACTTCTAATTCCTCGGTACTCATGATTCGATCAGCAATCACGATGGCATTATCCAAGTCTCCCCCTTTGATCAAGTTTTGATTGAGCAATTGCTCCAACTCATGTAAAAAGACAAAGGTGCGACAAGGCGCAATTTCTTCTTTATAATGATCCAAGTTTTCTATCGACGCATACTGGTGTCCCAAGGTAGGAGAATTGAAATCAATCAAGGTCGTTACCTCATAGCCTTCAGAAGGAAGAGCTAGTAGCTCGGTGCCCGTCACTTCATCCTTATAAGAAATCGGTTCGGTCACCTCAAAATACTCTCGGTCTGATGCTTGTTCTTCTCGGCCTGCTTTTTCTAAAATCTCTACAAATCCTAAGGCACTACCATCAAGGATGGGCATCTCCGGAGCATCTACCTCGATCAATACATTGTCGATTTGTAAACCGACCAATGCAGAAAGAACGTGTTCGACCGTACTCACTTGTACTTCTCCTGTTTGCAGCGTGGTACCCCGATTGGTAGATACGACCCGATTGACGTCCGCAGGGATCGTCGGCGAATCTTCCAAATCTACTCTTTGGAATTTATAGCCATGATTGACTGCTGCTGGCTTAAAGCATAGGCTAACCGCCTTACCGGTATGTAGGCCTACTCCTTTAACTTGCACAGATTTTTTTATAGTATGCTGTTTCATAAACACTTAGTGCTGTGTAATCTAAAAATTTGTGTAAAGATAAGACAATTAAGTGCTGTTTAATAAATAAAGCCCTCATTTGTGCTTGCCTCTTGCCCACAGGTAGGTTTTTACTTTAGCCTGTTCGGCTGTCCAGATGGACTCAAAATTATCTCAATTTCAGTTTCTAGGGACTTGAAACCAAGTGAAAAGCGCCAGACTTATTTTTTTAACCTAAAAAATAGGGATCAAGGTTTGCCAGAGGGGGAATGGCGTTTTGCAATTCCCTCTTGGTGTTTTGACGAATGTGAGACTAAAAAGGTTGGTAATTTTGGATTTTTGTTGGCTAAAAGGAGTAAAGGCCATTATTGGCCTTCTAATTCTTTAATTCTTTTGGCCATTTGCCGGATTTGTCGGCTCCATTCTGGAAAGTTTTTAAAGAGGGCATAGGATTTTAGGTAATTGCTATAAGGCAATGCCGGAGAACCATAAATTGCGGTGTTTTCTTTTTCTATTCCTGCGGCGACACCGCTTTGTGCTTGTACTTTCGTACCATTAGCGACCTTGATGTGTCCGACAAAACCAGCTTGTCCTCCGATTTGACAATCTTGTCCAATTTCGGTACTACCCGCGATGCCCGCTTGCGCTGCGATGACTGTATTTTCACCGATATCTACATTATGTGCGATCTGGATCAGGTTATCTAGTTTTACTCCTTTGCGAATAATCGTCAGCCCCATCGTGGCTCGATCAATGACGGTATTGGCACCGATATCGACTTGGTCTTCTAAAACCACATTACCGAGTTGAGCTATTTTTTTATAAGTCCCATCTTGTTGTGGTGCAAAGCCAAAACCATCACTGCCGATCACTGCATTGGCATGGATGATACAGTGGGCTCCGATTTGGCTACCCCGATGGATTTTGGCGCCAGGATAGACAATGGTATTTTCTTTTATTACTACATTTTTACCGATGAAAACTTGGGGATGTAAAATGACTCCATCTGCAATTTGGGCGCCTTTTTGGATAACGACGAAAGGGCCAATCGCTACTTCTTTTCCGATTTTTGCTTCTGCATGAATAGACGCTTGCGGGGAGATTTCTCTGTCGACTTGGTTTTGTTGTGCGCCAAATTTATTGAGTAAAAAACCAATGCTGGAATAGACATCTTCCACACGAATCAATGTGGCTGCAATGGGTTTGCTGGCTTGGAAATCTTTGCTGACCAAAAGAATAGAAGCGGTGGTGGTATAGGCATAATGCTCGTATTTGGCATTGGCCAAAAAGGAAATGGTTCCTTCACCACCTTCTTCGATTTTACTGGGTTGACTGATGGTAATGTCTGGATTTCCCTCAATCGTTCCATTGAGCATTTGGGCTAATTCTTGGGCACTTATTCGCATCGGGCAAAATAGTTTTTTTCGTTCTTGGACAACTCCCAGACGGGATTTAGTTCACTTCGTTTAGGAACTTGCCTGTGGAAGGCAGGTCTCCGGTGTCGGTTTGTCAGAGAACCGTTTTTTTATAAAAAAGGTCTAATAAGTCATTCTCCTTGATCAAAGGTATTCGGATCAATCCATCTCTGGTTGAATCAATACGCCATTTTCATCCGTGGTTAAAACATCACTCATATAATTGAAAAAAGGACGCATGGCTTTAAAGGCTTTGTTCAGTTCTCCTGCAAATTTGGTGGATAGCACTTCTTGGTCCGTAAAATGATGCAAGACCAAAAATTGTTTATAACGAAGGAGGTCAACAGACGGGTGATCCTTGGCAAAACCTCGCGGAGCTGTTTTTAAGGTTTCCCCATACAATTCCCCAAAGTGTTTTTTGAAAGAAGCAGATTTGATGATCTTACGGAGCGGCTTATCATCCGCTGCGATTTCCTGACGAATGCGTTTGAGGTCTTTAGAATTGGGTGCCCAAAATCCTCCTGCTACAAAAGAATTACCCGGTTCGACATGGAAGTAATAGCCACCGCGCAAATAAATACTGGCTCTAGACATCCCTCCACTAAAATGGGATTTATAAGGCAGCTTGTTTTTGGAGAAACGAACATCGCGGTAAATCCGATGGACCCGGAGTTTTTCGATCTCATCATGATGGCTCATTTTATCCAGCAAGGTATCGGCGAAAGCTTTAAAATTTTCGTGCTCCTTTTGATACCATGCTTTGTTTTCGTTGAACCAAGGACGTTCATTATTTTTTTTAAGTGCTTTTAAAAATTTAAAAGTAGTAGTAGGGATGGCCACGGATTTCATAAAGGTTTGTTTTTGCCCAAAGTGTTAAATGCAAACAGCTTCTTAATGGCGATAAAATTACTTGTAAAGGAGGAGGAAATAAAACATAGGCTCGAAAAAATGACTTTGTAGCGTAGTTTTCTCTAAAGCAAAGCCTAAAAGACCTTTCTTTTGGTACTTGGTGGAAATAAATTCAAAGTACGGGCTCTGATTTTTCAGTTTCTAGTTATCTTCGCCCCCTTAAAATAAAGCGCGAATTAGTGGTTCAAGCGAAGTAGGCTAGATATTTGAGGTCTGAGATAGAATGCTAATTGGCACATACAAGTATAGACTTATGGATCGCGATACTATCAATAAAATTTTTTCTACTCATTTTGGGAACCCAAGCATTACCATTCATGCACCTGGCCGGATCAACTTGATTGGAGAACATACCGATTATAATCATGGTTTGGTACTTCCGGCAGCGATTGATAGCTGCTTGTATTTTGCGTTGAGCAAAAATGAAAAAGAGCCGGAGGAAGTTGTTATTTACTCGGCAGACTACGATCAATTGTCCAGCTTTTCTTTGGCCGCTGGGGCGGAGCAAAAAATTGAAGGTTGGCTTCGCTATCTAGAGGCTATTGCTTTGGTCTTAAAAGAGCGGGGCTACCAACTGGAAGGTTATCAATGTGCTTTTGGTGGAGATATCCCCATTGGTGCCGGATTGTCTTCTTCCGCAGCTTTGACTTGTGGTTTAATCCGAGGTTTGTCTGAACTACATCAATGGGATTTGCCCAAGGAAGAAATTGCTTTGATCGCACAAGCCGCCGAACACCGCGTCGGTATCCTTTGCGGATTGATGGATCAATATGCGGTGCTGTTTGGCCAAAAGGGAAAAGTGATTCAATTGGATTGCCGAGATTTAAAAGTAGATTATTTTCCTTGTGAATTAGGCAATCATTGTTTGCTCTTGTTCAATACCAAAGTAGAACACTCTTTGGCGGCTACTGCTTATAATGACCGTCGAGCGAGTTGCGAGCGTATCCTCCAACAAGTGCAAGAAAAGTACAGTACCGAAAAAATAGAAACCTTGCGAGATATCAAATCTTCTATGTTGGAAAACAATGCCGCCTTGGATGCGATGGATGTACAACGGGTCCGTTTTGTCTTGGCGGAAAATGAGCGAGTGGTCCAAACAACGAAAGCATTACAAGCTGGAGAATTACAGGAAGTCGGCCAACTCTTATATCAATCTCATGAAGGTTTGAGCAAGGTCTATGAAGTGAGTTGTGAAGAATTGGATGTATTGGTCGACTTGGCAAAAAAGGAAAAAGATATTCTTGGCGCTCGAATGATGGGCGGAGGTTTTGGAGGTTGTACGATCAATCTGGTAAAGCAAGAAGTGGTAAAGAAAGTAAAGGCTAAAATTCTAGCGGCCTATTTTGAAAAAACGGGAATCCAAGGCGAAGCTTATGTGGTCAATATTGGTGATGGGGTAGGGACTTTTAGTGTTGCGGAGCTATAGCTTTTATCTGGCGCGTAGCGTTGAGCCGTACGCCCTCAATTTAAGATGTTTTATCTTTAGAAATATTCGGAGCTACCTTCCAGATCTATTGTGCCCCAAAGTCTAAAATTATGAAAACTATGATTTTATTAATTTTAATTGTAAGTTTTTAATAAAAAATAAGCTGTTCGTTACGACTTACAAGTCGTAAACGGATCAACGTTGAGGT
>CAYQRA010000511.1:0-5359 GCA_964419315.1 uncultured Saprospiraceae bacterium
CTTGTGGCTCCTCCTCTAGTACCGTTTCTATTCAAGTACAGGAAAGACCATTGGCTACTGTACAAGCTACAGATACCGTTTGTAATCTTACTGCACTAGGATCAATATTGGATTTCACTACTTATGTTACTGGAGGGGATTTAGGAGGTTCCTGGACGACGACGCTAGGAGTTGATCTTACCAATCTAAGTAGCGTTGATTTTGCGGGAATACCACCTGGAAGTTATGATTTTACCTATACGACCAATAGTGCCATTGCGCCTTGTACCGAGCAAGCTTACACCTTAGTTATTGTTGTAGAATCTTGTGCTTGTCCGAGTGTGGAAACAATTGCTCCTAGTCCGCTTTGTAATAATGAATCGGTAGATTTAAATACCTTCTTAATAACGACAGAAAGTGGAACTTGGTCGATCACAGGAATGCCAGTAGGGAGTACTCCTCCAAGTTTAACTGGAAGTATTTTTGATGCTGCTGGAGCTACTGCGGGAATTTATGAAATCACTTTTACTTTAGATACCCCCTTTGGAACTTGTCCTACTTCTTCTAGTCAAAACATTACGGTGCAAGCAGCCGCTAATGCAGGAATGGCAGGCAGTACTTCTATTTGTAATCCACAAATGGGTCAGGAAATAGATTTATATAATTTACTTACCATGAGTACTTCTGGAGGACTATGGACTGCCGATCCGACCAGTCCAAGTACGCCACTTGCGGGTGCACTAAATCCGCTCACCGGAGCCTTTGATCCATTCAATCATCCCAATGGGACTTATGTTTTTCTTTACCTCGTAATTGGGTCTCCACTTTGTCCTCCATCTACTACCACAGCTACGGTAATCATCAATAATGTCGACATTAGTATTAGCGGTAATCTTGATTTTTGCCCCGGCGATACAACAGACCTTTTTGCTACTTTTGGCTTTGCGAATTACAACTGGTCTGTTCCTGGAAATACAACTTCCATGTTGGAAGTCTCTACTGCGGGGAACTATTCTGTTACCGTCAGCGATGCCACCAACTGTTCGGATGAAGCAAGTGTTTTGGTAAGCGAATTAATTCCACCAAGTGGCAACCTTGACACTATTCTTTGTCCGGGAGATTCTTTGCTTATTAATGGGACGGTTTATAATGCTGCCAATCCAATGGGAAGTGAATTCTTGGAGGGCATGGCCAGTAATGGTTGTGATTCTATCCTAGGAATCACCGTTAGTTATTACATGGTCGCAGATTCAACCTTACAAGAAACCCTCTGCCCGGGAGATTCTCGAGTGGTCAATGGCGTTGTTTACGACATCAGTAACCCAACAGGAACAGAAACTATCGCAGGGGCTAGTCAACATGGATGTGACAGTATTGTCATTATCAATCTTTCTTTTTTCGCAGAAATGACCGCCGCCATCAGCGGAGATCCGGTCATCTGTAGTGGAGATACTGCGACCCTTACGTTCAACTTTACTGGACAAGGCCCTTTTGACATAGAATACTCTGATGCGATCAATACCGTTCCGCTAAATGGACTGACCAATGGGGCTACCGTTCAGGTAGTCATCACCAATTCGACGACTTTCACTTTGACAAGTGTGAGTTCATCTGCCAATCCAACTTGCGCAGTACAAGTTCCAATAAACTCTTTTACAATAGATGTGACCCAAGTGGATTTAGTCGCATCCGTTGATTCTGATTTTAATGGTTATGGGGTGAGTTGTCCTGATAGTGATAATGGTGTTTTATCTGCAACGGCCAATAATGGTACTGGGCCTTATATTTATGTTTGGGACAATGGTGCCAATGGAGCACTCCTTGAAAACATTGGTGCAGGAACGTATTTGGTTAGTGCGACCGATGCCAATGGTTGTACTTCGGAATCTGTTGTTAGTTTGGCTGCACCTCCCGAACCGATCGTTGATCTGGTTGCGGAAAGGCCAAGTTGTTTTGGAGATAGCGATGGAATTTTAATTCTTACAGATATCATTGGACCAAGCAGTAATTATAGTTTTTCAGTAGACGGAGATCCTTTTCAATCCGTCGGAAATCTTCCTTTCTTATTAACTGGACTTCCTGCAGGAATCTATGATTTGTCGGTGGAAGATGAAAACAATTGTAGGCTGGATCAAACCATCACAATTCCTCAAGCCAATGAAATTGGTTTGGAGTTAGGAGAAAATCAAATTATTGAATTAGGAGATAGTGTCTGGCTTTCGCCAGCTATCAGCATCGATTCTTTTAGTTGGGAATGGAGTCCGCTAGATTACTTAAGTTGTGAGGACTGTTTGGAGCCTTTTGCCAAACCTTTTAACAGCACTCGTTATAGTCTGACGATTAGAGACAGCATGGGATGTGAAGCGACGGACGATATTTTCATTCAAGTACGAACGAATATCAACGTTTATATCCCCAACGGATTTAGTCCTGATGATAGTGGCGACAATGATTTTTTCTTTGTACAATCTGGTAGAAATGATATTTTAATCAAAAACATGAGTATTTATGATCGTTGGGGAGAAGTTGTTTTTTCCAGAAGTAATTTCGGCCCCAATATAAGATCACTTGGCTGGGATGGCACCTTTGCTGGAAAGAAATTAAATCCAGCAGTCTTTGTTTATGTGGTCGAATTAGAGTACCTCAATGGAAGAGTAGAGGTATTGAGCGGAGATGTGACTTTGGTACGATAGCATCTAAATTTATCAAAAAAGAAATCCTCTGAGAAAAAACCTCAGGGGATTTTTTCTTTTAGACCATTCCTAGAAATCTATTTCTCTTTAGACCAAACCATCCTTATTTCTATTTGTTAATCTCACAAAATTATTCAACATTTGCAACATGCTCAAGATTGCTTATTCTCCTGTATATAAATATGAATTGCCGGATGGCCATCGCTTTCCGATGATCAAATATGAATTGTTACCGGAGCAGCTTTTATACGAAGGAAGTATTTCTGAAAGTAATCTTTTCCATCCAGAGCCATTGACAGAAGTGGATATTTTATTGACTCATGATATCGACTATTGGCAAAAATTAAAAACGCTCAGTCTGAGTAAAAAAGAAATTCGAAAGATTGGTTTTCCTTTGTCCGAACAATTGGTAACGAGAGGAACTCACATTGCCAATGGTACGCTACAGTGCGCGCATTACGCGCTCCAGCATGGAGTAGCTATGAATATCGCAGGAGGAACCCACCACTCTTTCAGTGATCGTGGAGAAGGCTTTTGCTTACTCAATGATATTGCCATTGCTGCCAATGTTTTATTGCGGGATAAAATCGCAAAAAAAATACTAGTTGTCGATTTGGATGTACATCAGGGAAATGGAACTGCCCAGATTTTCCAAGCGGAATCTCGGGTCTTTACTTTTAGTATGCATGGAGCAAAAAATTATCCAACAAAAAAAGAAAAATCAGATTTAGACATTGGCTTAGCGGATAAAACAGAAGATGAAGAATACCTTTCTATCCTAAAAAACACCCTCCCAAAGCTAATTGATGAGGTGCAAGCCGATTTTGTTTTTTACCTTTCCGGAGTAGATGTATTGGCTAGTGACAAATTAGGTCGTTTGAGTCTTTCTAGAGCAGGCTGTAAAACCAGAGATCAAATTGTTTTTGAACTTTGCCATAAAAACGAATTGCCAGTAGCTGTAAGTATGGGCGGAGGTTATTCCAAAAAAATTGCCGATATTGTAGAAGCACATGCCAATACTTTTCGAGTTGCGCAGGAAGTCTTTTTTTAAGGGATCGAATAAGCGAATGTTTAGCGTATGCTCTTAAGTGAAACTTTTCCGTTGCGCTCGTGTTTTCAATTCTGCAACTAAATTTCTACCAAAAATAATTACTTGAGTCAAGAAAGCTATCATCCAATTTTAGAAGGGACCTTTGCAAATGTCATTTTGCCGATTGCGGTTCCCAAACCTTACACTTACTTTATTCCTCCGGCATTGATCCCGCAGGTAAAAGTGGGGGGGAGAGTAGAAGTAGAGTTTGGACGAAAAAAACTATATGCCGCCTTAGTTTCTGAAATCCATCAACGTAGCCCTCAAGATCATAAGGCGAAAGCGATAATTTCTGTGCTTGATCCAGAGCCCATCATCGATACTCGTCAACTACAACTTTGGAAGTGGATGGCCTCTTATTATGCCTGTACCATCGGAGAAGTCATGAGTGCAGCATTACCGGCCGGCTTTCGATTGTCTAGCGAAACTAGAATAATCATTAGTCCTGTTTTCGATGATAATTATGAGGGCTTGAACGATAAAGAATTTATGATTGCCGAAGCACTCAGTATTCAAAAAGAATTGAGCGTAGATGATATTCAAAAAATCCTCAACCAAAAGACAGTCTATCCATTAATCCAAAAATTACTCGACAAAAAACTAATTTACCTCAAGGAAGAACTTAAAAATAAGTACCAGCCCAAAATGGTCAATTGTGTTCGTTTGCAAGAACCCTATGCCTCTGACTCCAATCAACTCGAAGAAGCTTTTAAACTAATGAATCGCTCCACCCGACAAGTAGAAGCGATGATGGTTTTTATCCAACTCAACCGAAAACAAAAATTTGTCAAATGTAAAGAAGTCTACGATTTGGCGAAGGTTGATGGTTCGGTTTTAAAGGCCATGGAGAAAAAAGGGATTGTCCAAATTTATTCAAGAGAGGTAAGTCGCCTTGGAAAATATGAAGAGGAACTCAATGAAAGCCCAGATTTATCCGAACAACAAGTCAATGCTTTAAAGGAAATTCATCAGCAATACGAAGAAAAAAATGTCGTCCTCCTTCATGGTGTAACCGGAAGTGGAAAAACCAGAGTCTACATCGAACTCATCAAGGCAGCTATTGAACGAGGCGAACAAGTTTTGTATCTACTCCCAGAAATTGCTTTGACCGCTCAGATTACCCATCGATTGAAAAAGATATTTGGTGACGACGCGGTGGTCTACCATTCTCGCCTCAATAATCATGAGCGCGTAGAAATGTGGCAAAGTACCCTTAGTGGTAAATCTCTTATTCTCGGAGCTAGGTCTAGTTTGTTCTTACCTTTTCCCAATCTGAAATTGATCATCGTCGACGAAGAACACGACACCTCCTATAAACAAACCGATCCGGCACCAAGATATAATGCTCGAGATACTGCCATTTATTTAGCTCACCTAAATGATGCTAAAGTATTATTGGGTACCGCCACTCCAGCGATAGAAACTTATCACAATTGCCAACTTGGAAAATATGGTTTGGTAGAAATGCCAGATCGTTTTGGAGGCATTGAAATGCCCGAAAACGGCCCCGGGGCTCCCATCGAGGCGCCGATCCTCGGCCGCGTACACTCCGAGTGCCTCACCGGCGATGCCTTCGGCAGCCTGCGTTGCGACTGCG
>CAYQRA010000512.1:0-5357 GCA_964419315.1 uncultured Saprospiraceae bacterium
CAAAGCTAGCCGATCTACATCAGGATCAACGGCAATTCCTAAATCTGCTTTGTGAAATAAAACGGCACTGGAAAGTTTACTTAGATTTTCTGGAAGAGGTTCAGGATTGTGGGCAAAATAGCCACTTAGATCATCATTGATAGCGATGACTTCACATCCGAGTTGTTCCATAAGTGGAACAATAGAAATCGAACCTGTGGAATTGATACAATCCACGACGACTTTGAACTTTCTTTCCTTGATCTGTTCTGGCTTACAAAGCTCTAAAGCGAAGATAGCGTCAATGTGCTTTTGAATATAGGTATCATTCTGTTCGTAAGATCCCAAGTTATCTACGGTAGAATAAGTAATTGCTCCTGCTGCGATTCTATCCAAAACAGCCTTACCATCTGCGGCGGAAATAAACTCTCCTTTTTGGTTTAAGAGTTTTAAGGCATTCCATTGCTTTGGATTATGACTAGCCGTTAAAATGATACCTCCACCAGCTTGCTCCATTACCACAGCCATTTCGACGGTTGGTGTGGTAGAAAGACCTAGGTCAATAACTGATATTCCCAAAGCACGCAAAGTGTTGACAACCAGTCCGTTGACAATGTCGCCAGATACTCTGGCATCCCGACCAATGATTACTTTAGGATTGCCTGATGTATCTTTTACCCAACTTCCGTAGGCTGCCGTACATTCCACTATATCCTGTGGGGTTAGATTTTCCCCTGCTGCACCACCAATGGTACCTCTGATTCCCGAAATTGATTTAATCAATGCCAAATTAAAGACGATTTAAAAATGGGTAAAAAAATAGCGGTAATTGGTCAAAATAAAGCTAAATAGCTCGCAAGTTTTGTGGCTTTTAAGAAAACAGAAAGTTGCGGAATAGCTTATGTACAATTTTGAACTTTAACTAAGCACAAAAATAGAAAAATAATCGGGAGCAAAGACTAATTTTCCCTTGAATAAGTTTGATTAAAAGTTAATTACGACTCATTGGAAGACACTTGTTGGTATTGATTGACTTGTTGTTCTAATTTTACTTGAACTAAGGAGCGGTTCAAGCCTATTTTCGCTTTCATTTTCTGAGTACGTTTATCCAAGTATTTTATGGAGGTCAAATTTTGTTTTTCCAGCCAAAAGAATTCTTTTATCTAGTGAAATCCTCTTTAAGGATACCTATATTTGTGGCTTTTATTCAATACGCTTTTGAAATCTCAATAGACTTTATTAAAACTACTTTCCAAAGAAAATTATAAGAATGGGGGATCTTCTTCAAATAGATACGTGGCTTTTTCATTTGATCAACGTAGATTGGCAAAATGAATGGCTAGATCAGTTGATGCCGATTTGGAGGAATAAATATTTTTGGGGGCCACTTTACCTTTTCTTAATCAGTTTTGTATTGATCAATTTTCCAAAGAAAGGATGGATTTGGTTATTGGCTCTATTGCTATGTATTACCTTGGGGGATACGATAAGCAGCAAAATTATTAAAAAGAATGTTAAGCGATTGCGCCCCTGCCATTCCACGAATACTCAAGCAGATTATCAGATCGGAGTGATTTGTGGTAGTGGTTATAGTTTTCCAAGTTCCCATGCCACCAACCATTTTGCTGTTGCGATGTTTATAATCTTGACCTTGGGTGCTACCTTTAGATGGATTAAAATTCCTTTACTGTTTTGGGCGACTAGTATTGCTTATGGACAAGTTTACGTTGGGGTACATTATCCATTTGACGTCCTTTTTGGGACTCTTTTAGGAATTGGAATTGGTACGCTGGTAGCTTTTCTTTTAATGCACTATCTGAGGCGTAAAGATTTGGCTTGGTTTTGATTTCTGTTTTGAAATCCGATCTATTATTATTTGTTCTTTTATAAATCTTGTTTTTGAGTGACCACAAGATTTTCTAAGAACACTATTATTTCAGGAAAAAGTAATACACATAAATGTCTTTTTGGCAATATTTATCTCTTTTTATTTCCGTAATTATTGGTGGTGGAATCGCCTTTTATCTGCGTCGGCAGAGTGCGGCTTATTTGACCTTGGTACTGTCCTTTAGTGGAGCTTATATCTTGGGGATAACCGTTCTGCATTTGTTGCCCTCCGTCTTTAAAGGAGGAGAAGAGCAAATTGGTTTGTGGATATTGACTGGATTTTTCATCCAATTATTTTTGGAACAACTCAGTAGTGGGGTGGAACATGGTCATATCCATGCCCATCAAAAAGCCAAACCTACTTTTGCCATACAGGTTATGCTTGGACTTTGCATTCATGCTTTCTTGGAGGGGATGCCGCTCGGCAATTATCAGGAATTTCACCAAGCTATTCATGGGCATGTCCATGATTCTGATCCTTTATTAGTCGGAATCATTTTGCACAAAGCGCCCGCCGCTTTTGCTTTAGTTTTATTGCTATTATTATCAGGGTTTAGAACTACTTTTGTGTTTTCCTGCTTGATTTTCTTTGCTTTAATGTCTCCACTTGGAGCTGCTACCTCTGATTTTCTATATAGCATTGGCGTTTTAAAGCCAGACTTTCTCAAGGTCATTGTAGCGATTGTCATTGGCTCCTTTTTGCATATCGCGACGACTATTCTTTTTGAGGTAGATGATTCTAATCACCATAAAATCTCTTGGAAAAAATTTATTGCCATAATAATTGGAATTGGAATGGCAATAGCGACTATGGGACATTAATGATTGCAAGTTGTTGATTATTAGTTGTTTGTATAGTTTGCTTTCCTAGCCTTAAAGGACTATTTCCAGATTCTTTTCTTTTTTATCAGAAAAAATACCAAGGCATACAACCTATTTCGGTTAGCCAAACTCTTTAATGCGAACTTTGGTAAAAACACCCTGATGCCTTACATTGGACAAATGATCGAATCAGAACTCATTGAATCGTGCATAGCGAATGATCGCTTGGCTCAAAAAGAGCTTTATGAACGCTACAAAAAAGCGATGTATACCGTAGCTTATCGGATTACCGGTGAGTATGACCTTGCCAATGATGTCCTACAGGATGCTTTTATCAATATTTTTCGAGCCTTACCTAAGTTTAGACGAGAATCAACCCTAGGCGCCTGGATTAAAACCATCGTCGTAAGAGCTGCTTTAAAGAAAATCAAGAAAAAACCTAAGGAAGAAAGTTTAGAAGATTATCACACCGGCCATTTGGTTGATTGGGGGGATCATCTGCAAGCGGAATATCTGGAAAAAGCAATTTTGGCTTTGCCGGAAGGTTACCGATCGGTTTTTGTATTGGTAGAAGTGGAGGGCTATTCTCATAAAGAAGTGGCAGATATGCTCGGAATTTCTACTGGAACCTCCAAATCACAGTTGTTTTATGCGAAGCGTAAACTTCGGGATATGTTGGATCGATACTAGTAATATAGGTTGGGGAAATCTATTTCCTCCAAGCTGTGAATAATTTGAAAGAATTTCAATCATCAACCTAAGTCACCAAGCGTGAAAGAAAAGAATAGAGAAACTTTGCTACGTGCACTCGGCCAATTGCCCCGTCATACTCCACCTGATCAGGTGTGGGAGGCCGTGCAATTTCAGCTCGACGAACGGGATGCAGAGCAACCGCTACGGCAGGCTATTCGCAATTTACCGGATCACGAACCTCCGGCTTCACTTTGGGAAAATATCCAAGAAGCCGTAAATGAAGAAAATACAGAATTACCACTACAGCGAGCCATTGCAGAATTGCCTTCCTATGATCCACCAAGTTTTGTTTGGGAAGCTATTGAAGCGGAATTGGGCGAAAGCTCAAAACAAGTGGCCATCGAGAGCAGTATAAAAGTAATCCCGCTTTGGAGAAGACCCGCTGTTGCGGCTGGTTTAACGGCTTTGATTTGCGCCATGGCTTGGTTATTTTTTGCACCAAATGATGGCGAAAAGGTAAGTATGGCCTACAGTACAATAGAAATAAATACCGACTTTGATGATAAGGAAGAACTAAGAGATGAGGAAGCTTTTGAATTGGTGATGAATGAGTTTAATCATCAGTTGGCAATGCTTAATGATCCTTATTTGGAAGAGTTGAAAAAAGAATTGGACGATTTGGATTTGGCCAAAAGACAATTGGAAAAAGTGATTGGCGCTTATGGAGATGATGAAGAATTGATCCAACAAATTACCCGAATAGAACACGATCGAAGTGCCGTTTTAAAAGAAATGGTCAACAAAATATAGAGCATTGGTAATTTTTAAAAATACGCTAATTAAAACCAAGTCACCGTGCTAAAAACACTATTTAATAATTCAGGCTATTTCCTTTTCCTTTTGGTTTTTGCCATTAGTGGGAAACTCTCTGCTCAAGAAACCATGCAAGTGGTCACTAAGAGCATCGAGAAGAGTTTGCCTTATGGGATCGGTACGGAAATTTCTATTGAAGGAGAAAAAGCAGATATCTTTCTCTCCAGTTGGGATCGAAATAAGATTGCCATCTATTTGGATCTAACCGCTCGACACGAAAGCAAAACTGTTGCTGAAAAAGATTTAAAAAGAATCAAATATGATGTGGAACAGCAGGGAGAGAAAATTTTGATTCGAAATTTTATTGATAAACCGGAAGGATCTGAAAAGCCTGCTTCTAGCCTCAAAGCAAAGTACACCATTATTTTACCTAAGAACTGCCCCGTCAACTTATCTAATTTCTTTGGCTCGGCAGCCGTTAGTGAATTGGAAAATGCTTTGGTGATCAATAGCGAATTTTGCAAACTAGATTTGAAAAATTTAGATGGCGATATTTCTATCAGTACTCGCTTTGGCGACATTACTGGAAAGCAGATTTCGGGAAATGTCTTGATTTTCTCTAATCGGTCAAATATTGATTTGGCAGAGATTGAAGGGGTCTTTAAAATAAAGTCAAGGTACGGGAAGATTGATATAGATGCACAACCACAAAAAGTAGATTTGGAAATCGATGCCGTAAAAACGGATGTCAATTTTCTACACGCACCACCAGGATTCTTTAGCTTTTTTCTGACCGCACAAAATGGAAAAATTGTGACGCCACAAGAATTGGGTTTTTTAATGACGCAGCTTTCTGCAAATAACCTACAAGCTGTTTATAATCCTGGAACTCAACAGTCGAATATCAAAATTCAAACGACTTTTGGGAATATTGTAATCGGTCCACCAAGGACTTTTTAAAGCTACTAGGACCTTGTTCCTATGGCTTGCAAAAATTGAAGTTTCATTCATACACCGAGTTATAGTTTAACTATTGATGACATTGCCCTGGATTGGTGAATTGCCAATTCTGGGTATTTTTTTTGGTGTTTTATTACTATCCAAGCACTTAAGTAGTGTACGGAAATTGGATTTATATTAGATTGAAATGAGTTTTTGATTTA
>CAYQRA010000513.1:0-5346 GCA_964419315.1 uncultured Saprospiraceae bacterium
CCGCGGCCTCCGGAACCACAATCCGGCGCTCTAACCAACTGAGCTACAATCACCAGCTCTAAAAGCGACGCAAATATAGAAAAGATCTGGTAATAAGAAAGTATTTTAGATAAATTTAGTGCCGTTTTTTTTTGTAAAAATAAGCTTCGCTAGGCGGAATCTTCGAAAATGGACCAATGGCGAAGGAAATTGCGGCTAAGAAGGCAATCCTCCCTATGCTGATCAATACTTGATGATTCTCTTAGGTCATTTTTCCTAATCCTGCCAATCGGGTGACTACCTTTTGTAGGCCCTAAATAATTCAGACTTGATTAAGTCCCCAAAAGGTCATAAAATACTTGACGCTAAACCCTTAACTCATGCCCGATCGAAACCGCGGTCAACAAGCCAATGATCAGCAATCTTTTGCTCCAAAATGGCATCCCATTTTTACAGAGGCGGTAGATGACCTATGCTTTTTATTGACCAGAGGCTATGCGGAAAATTCTGCACTACAGGTCGTGGGCAATCGCTATAGATTGAATAAGCGGCAGCGGAATGCGGTCTTGCGTGTGAGTGCGAGTAAACAACATATAGAGCAAAGGAATCAATCGCTTTGTAGCGCGGAAGCGGTGGTCAATCAAGTGCTTGAAATAGATGGATTCAATCTATTAATTTTATTGGAAAGTGCTTTATCGGGAGCTTTTATTTTTAAGGCAAGAGATGGTTTGTATCGAGACATTTCTAGTGTACATGGATCTTATAAAAGGGTGGTCAAAACAGAGGAAGCCATCGTATTGGTGGGGAAAGTATTACAGGACTTAAAAGTGAAAGCGGTCAAATGGTATTTGGATCAACCTGTGTCGAATAGTGGTCGTTTGAAAACCAAGTTGATGGAAATCAGTCGCGCCAATGGCTTCCCTTGGGAAGTGGAATTGGTTTTTGATCCCGATAAAGTATTGGTAAAAAGTGAGCACCTCGTGGTGTCTTCCGACGGATGGATATTGGACCATGCAAAGCAGTGGTTTAACTTGGGGGCGTATTTGATCGAACAGCATTTGCCAGCGGCAAAGGTCCTTGAAATTTAGTGATCAAAGTACTCCTACTTTTTATAATAGGCTCGGAGTAGTTTATTGTAATTTTCACAATTGGTCAAACAGTTTCCCTTATCGTCTATGATAAACGTTTCATCAATATACTGACTATTGCTAACGGTATTCAAAGCCGTCACTTCAATCTGATTGAGGTCGGTAAATTTTATCGCTTTAAAAATGGGAGGAATAATTTCGGCACCGAATAGATTGACGACACCAATTTCGAAACGCAAACGGCCTTTTTGTACTATCGCTAATTGATCCCGATACTCGATAATTTTATGGTACTTTTCTTCCACTACCAAATTTCCGGCTAGGTCTATGATGCCGGCATCACTCTCTTTACCGGTGTTTGTCCACTTTTTTGTTCTCACTTTAAAATATTGATCTCCGAGGTAAACAACTTCCCCAAAAGGGCCAAAAACCACTTGGCCTTTATCATCATACAGCACCCATTTATCTTTTGCATTTTTTATTAAATAATGGCTATCTAATATCTTTTGTTTTTCTTTATAAAACTCCCCTATTTGTAAGGCAAAAGTTTCTTTATTGATCAAATTAGATAAGCCACAAGCTTCGATATGATGGTATTTATTCTCTTCCTCGTTCTTACTAAGGATGCCCTTCATTGCGATCCTTTTATCCCTGCAAGTTGGTAATGCAATCCTTCCTTTTTCCTGGCCTGTAAAATCAAAAACTTGATATGCTCCTTCCTTTGACCCAGCAAAAATCAATTGGAAATCGCTGAGCCATTGCAAGGTTTCAAATGCTACTGGAATAATGAATTTTCCATCTCGTTTCATCACTCCAAATTTGTCAGATAATTCTATTGCCGAAAATCCATTAGAATCAAAGGTGCTAATATTATCATAGATCCCTTTGTGAAGTGTATTGCCTTTAGCATCTAGCAATCCCCATTTGTCATTTTTCTTAAATCGATAAACACCTTTGGGGGCTGACTGAAATAATTCTTGGTAATTGGGTTTAAGTAGATATTTCCCTTGTTCGTTGATGGTTCCCCAAAGGCCATTGATTTTTACATATGCTTTTCCTTGTACATCAAAATCGCGATAGTCTTCAAAACTTTGTTTTTTTCCACCAACTTTTTGAAAATTAGAATCGTATAAGTTCCAAGCAAAATCTGAATAGCTTTTCGCCCAGCAATAATTGTTTTTTTCTGAGAATTTGATCGCCAAGTATTCCTCCTCCAAAAGCATCCCTCGATCGACATCAAAAATGCCATACCGATAAGATTTCTCGGGAAAATAGAATTCTGTTTTGAGTTGAAAAGTGTTTCCTTTAATTTTAGAAATATCTCTTTTTCTTGGAGTAAGAATTATTCCTTTTTCGTGATGAATTATTCCAGTTCCTCCATATCCTTCCTCGTAAATAGTGTAGCCATTCTTCCCATTTAACTTTAGAGGAAATTCAAATTTTGGCTGGAGGATAAGCTTTCCTTTTGTATTAACGAGGCCATATTTTGTACCTGCACCAGGTTTATTACTCGTTTTCCTTTGCACCGCAGCAAAACCATATTTATCTATAGCACGGATATACCTGTATTCAGGAGCAAGGACAAATTCACCTGAACGATTAATTAAACCACAACTATCAAAGTGCGTATTCGCGCGAAATAAATCCTCCCCAAAAAAGGTTCGGATTTCATCAAATGCGGGAGATAAAATTTTTCCTTCTCCATCCATCAAAAAATGATTTCCGTAAGATTTGGCTAGTTCATAAGTCTCTCCATTTAGGTGCCTCAAATTCTTTACCGTTCCAAAAGATTGTAGCACTTTTCCATTGCGATCAATAAAAAACCATTCCTTGTGTTTTTTTACAATCGCCTTCCCATTATAAAAACGATCTGCAAAATCATATTGATAATTAATCACTGGCTGGCCACTTTGATCCATATAGCCAAAGACATTAAATTTTTTGACCACTCTCCTTCCCTCTTGCAATTCTCCAACGATGGTATAATTGGGATCGTTCTTTAAATCCTCTACATTAAAACCAAAACTTATCGTTCCATTTTCTTCTTTGATCTCATAGACTTCGTGGTCATTTGCCATACAACTTAAACCGCGAATAATCGCTTTTCCTTTTTCTTCTACTTCTTTAATCTGGGCATTTACTTTTAGAATGGCGGCACTCGGAGTACTATTCAATTCCTTTGATCCTTCTAGTTCTCGTCGACTCACCCCTGCTTCAAATTCCTCAACAACTTGTTGAACTTCAGACATAAATTTTTGCTTATTTGAATCAAAGTTCTGATTGGCTTTTTTGATTTGCTTGAGTGCGCGAATAGATTTTTCTTTTTCTTTTCTCGATGCTTCTTTGGCCAATTCGGCCGCCCTTTCTTTTTCTTCTGCTACTTTTATTCTTTCCTCCGCTTGCTTAATCAATTGATCGGCAGCTTTAGCTTTTGCGAGTACTTCTTGCTTTTCTTTTTCGAGTTGTTCCAACTCTTTTGCCACCGCCAAGAGGTCTTCTTTGGGAACATACATCACCGTTACATTATCATTGCCCACAAAGGTGGGGCCCGAAAAATTACCTCCCGAAATCTGTACGGTACAAGATTCTCCTTGCGCCGACAATTCAGTCAGTCCCAAGCAAACAAAAGCCAAGATTAAAGCAATCGCTCTTTGCTTATTAATTTTACTTTTCATTGATTTCTACTTTTACGTCCTCATTGCCAATAAAGGTGGGTCCAGAAAAATCGCCTCCAGTAATCTCAATTTTCTTATTTGTTGATTTAGTAGGACTAGTCTTCGCCACTTTTTTCTTTGGAGTTGGAAGGGGTTTTAGACGGATTTGATGGAGATCAATCGTGGATTCTTCTTGGGTTAAAAACTTATGATTATAAGGTGCAAAGCCTTCTTTTTGTACCAAGATTTCCAAGGCAGGAAGTTGGCCGGAGAGCTCACTAAAAATAAAACGTCCGGAGTCATCTGTATACTCGGCGGGCACCTCTACCCCCAATAATTCGACTTTAACTCCCTTGAGTGGAAGTTCGGTCTTTTCACTAAATACTAAACCAATCACTTGCGTGGATACAGGGACAACTTCTGGAGTAGCCGTTCCTTTTTTTTCTTCTGGCTCGCTGGTTTTAGCGGGAAGTATTTTCTCACTGACCACTTGAAGATCGTCCGTCGCTTTGATTACTTTAGAAAAAGTGATGTACCCAATGATCAGGATCGCTAAGACTACAAAAATGGGTTGGTTTTCAAACCAACGTTTCGCTTGATTTAGTTTAGTGGGTTCTTGCGTCATTGTCTTTTACTCTGTTGATGAAAAGTCTAATATAAAGATAAAAAATCCAAATAGTCGCATCAAGAAAAATTAACAATACATGCGCAGAACGGGGTCATCTTTCTCCCCTATCTTCTACTCCCCATCCACTAATGCGATTGCAAATAACCATACATCTGAAAAATAAAAAGTCCAATCCCCGCAAATACCAAAAACCAATTGACAGCCTTATAAAATAGCTGATAACTTGGCATTGGTTTCCATTTAGAAATAATAAAAACGATTGGAATCAGCGCCATTACTTGCCCTAGTTCCACTCCAATATTAAAGCTAAGGATTTTTGCTAAAAACTGTCCTTCCCCCAAATCAAACGATTGAAGACGTGTAGATAATCCAAATCCGTGGATCAATCCAAAGACAAAAACCATAAAGAGTAAATTGGGAGATTTGCTTTTAAACCAAGATTGAAAACCGCCTAGATTTTCAAATCCTTTATACAAAACACTCAAAGCAATCACTGCATCAATCAGGTGCTCATCGGCTTGAATTCCCAGATAGGTAGCACTAATCAAAGTGAGGCTATGCCCGATGGTAAATACCGTCACAAAGCGAACAATATCCTTGAAATTATCCAGATAGAATATTACCCCTACCAGAAAAAGTAAGTGATCGTAGCCGGTGATCATATGTTTGGCGCCCACCCAAATATAAGATAACAAACCACCGTTGGTGAGAATTTCTTGATCCGACTGACTAACGCCGTGCGCCAGCAAACTCAAGGGTCCTAATAGGATAAAAAGAAGTAAAAGGAGATTTATTTTAGAAAGCTTCACGGGGTCTATTTTACGATTGATTTAGAAATGTGCAAGATGGAAAAATCCAGCACCGCAAAAATAGAAATTTACGGGAGTCTACCTAAAATAAATGAGGAACTTCTTGAAGTTGTTCAAAAATTGCTGCTTGAATTGAAAAGGTAGATTTTTGTTCAATTCAAGGCGTCAAAATCGAAGCGTAGCCGCGC
>CAYQRA010000514.1:0-5331 GCA_964419315.1 uncultured Saprospiraceae bacterium
TCTACATTACCAGCTCCCCCGCCAACGGACTCTACCACCGTACAACCATTGGCATCCGTGACCGTCACCTCATATACACCCGGTGCTAGACTAGATAAATTAGGTCCACTATTGGTTGGAGTCCAAGCAAAAGAATATCCGACGGTTCCTCCCATTGCCATGGCCGAAGCTGTTCCATCATTACTTCCAGCAGTAGTTTCTGGAGTAGAAGAAAGCGTTACCGTTAATTCCGAAGGTTGATTAATTTCAAATTCACCAACGCCTGTACAACCTAGACCATCCGATACCACCACAAAATAAAGGCCAGCAGGAAGGTCGTCTAAAAAGCTCCCAACTGGTGATTGTGGAGGACTCCATTCATAGGTATATCCTGTACCAACATTACCTCCGCTTGCGATAAAATCAATTTGCTCACTTAGGTCACCAAAACAATCGAGTTCCATATTTCCACTAAAAGTAATATTGATTGGCTCTGGTTCTATAATGGTTATACAATCTTCATGGGCACAGCCATTTAGGTCGGTTAAGGTAAGACAATAAACGCCTGCGGAAAGGCCGTTTCGAGTAGGCGTATTAGCTGTAATATCTCCCCAGTTAAAAGTATAATTTGGTGTTCCTCCAGAAACTTCGACCATTAACGCTCCATCTGTTCCTGCATCACAAGTTACATTATTGACATTTTCAAAAGTAAAAGACAAAAGATCTGGAGAAGTAACCTCAACAGAGCTACTCAGCGTACAGTCATCACTATCGGTAACCGTTACCGTATACATTCCGGCTGCTAGGCCAACTGCAGTAGCCGTTATCTGTCCACCAGCAGCAGTATTCCATTGGTAAGTAAAAGGACTGGCTCCGCTACTCATGCTAATCGTCGCAGTACCATCTTGATCTCCTTCACAAGAAACAGGAGTTGAGGTCATTTCGTCTAAAACCAAATTGCTACAATCAAAACTACCAACCGTTACTTCTGTAATAAAGGTGCAACTTCTAGCATCGCTTACGGTAACGGGATAAATGCCAGCAGCCAATCCAGTGATTGGTGATCCGATTCCATGTACGCCCCAAAAATAAAGATAAGGAGGCGTTCCTCCGGTCCCCATAGCACTTACCGTTCCATCAGTAGCACCGACGGAAGAAATTGGAGTACTACTCGTATTAGCTCCAAGTACCTGAGGTTCATCTACGGTTTCTGATCCGGTAAGACTACAACCGTCATTATCGGTAATCGTAAATAGATAAGTACCTGCTCCTAGGCCAGATGGATTGGCACCACTCAAACCTACTTCCTCCCAAGTATAAATATATGGAGTACTTCCTCCTGTTGGGCTAAGACTGATGTCTCCAGTTTCATCACCATTACAAAGGACACTTGAGCCCTGTGAAGTAAAACTAAAACTACTACAATCAAAAGCTTCGACCACCACACTATCTACAACCGTACAACCACTACAATCGGTCACTGTCACGGTATAAATATCAGGAGGAAGATTTGAGATCATCGGAGTAACACCATTATTACTCCAAAAATAATCATAACAAGAATCATCTCCTCCACTTGTGGCAGCGGTGGCTGTTCCATCATTGGTCGCCACCCCAGTGAGGTTGGTTCCTGAAACACCTAAGATGAGTTCTGGAAATTCCGTAATGGTAAATTGCAATACTTTCGTACAAGAGGCACCTTCACTTACGGTTACATCATAGACTCCAGCACAAAGTCCAATAGCGGTTTGTGTCGTTTGGTTCCCCGTATTCGCGTCCCATTGAAAATCATAACCAGCAGGACCTCCATCTGGTATCACGGTAGCCATGCCCGTACATTCTCCAAAGCAATTTACATTCACTTGTGATTCTGTGGTGGTGATCGAACAGGCAGCCCCTAGATTTATATTATCGATGTACATGAAATTTCCAAAACCAGAAGCATTGATAAAGGCAATGGATAGATTGTCTTCTCCATAGAATTGACTGAGGTCAATGGTTTTTGTTTCCCACTGATTGGCGGTAGGAACAAAATTGGCCCCCGTAGGCGGAGCCGTAGCTAATCCTTGATAGCCATCTTTGAAAAGTTCAATATTATAATTGGCGCCACAATCGGTAGATGCCACGACCAATAGAGAGTCAAAGTTCTCATTTCCATTAAAAGAATAATAAGTATAAGCTAGATCAAATTTGAGTTGTGCATCTGTAACCGAAGAAAAGTCATAAAACTGCGTAATCATTCCATCTATTTTTCCACCAGGAGTTTGAGATCCAATGGCAAAATAATTATCAAAGACGGCACTACCCGTTCCATTTCCATAAGCGGAGACCGTTGCAGATCTCTTCCATTGAAAAGTATCTTGGTCTGGATTAAAGTTAAAAATATTATTGACGGTTGGATTAAAATTGACATCCTCAAAATCTTCGGCGAGTGGAATATTAAATTTTACCACTCTAAAACTTTGGATGGTGAGGGTATCATTAGCGGTATTTTCATCCGCCAAACCATTTGGCAAAGTCGTATAAGATCTAAAAGTAAATGGTCCAGGTGGTGGAGAAAAAGAAGGTAAAGCCACAACAGAAGAGGCACCAGATTGTAGATTGTCGATCCAGACAAAACTCACTACCGGATTATTATTGACTTGATAATGGATCGTGACCGTAGTCAATGGATCAACACCAAAGTTAGTAATTTTCACTTCTGGAGTAAGCATGGCGGTATCACAAATAAATCCATTGGGACGGAGTATTTCTGCAACAGAAGCATCGTTGGTATTGAAAGTACAAACGGCCAATGCATTATTGGCCAAAGGAACTCGACTTCCCCAAGTTAAAGGAAAGGTGCCTTCTAATACTCCTCTCATCACCGTAATCTGATCATTGGTAAAAGAAGTTTTACAACTACTTCTAGAGTAGTCCATATAATTAATGTACATGGCTTCATTGCCACAAGACATTGGTCCGGTCCCAAAGCCCCCCGTACAACCAAAGCCACTAGAAGAGCTGCTAATATTTGGAGTATCTTCTATAAAATCATCTGCAGAACAACTCTCCCCATTAAAAGGGTGATAAAGGCCGAGGTAATGACCAGACTCATGCGTCATGGTTCGAGAACCTGATTGTCCAAAACCCGGACCACCAAACCAACGGTAATCTACCACTGTACCATCGGTACTTCCATTTCCAATCGTTCCATTAAATGGCAAATAAGCGTATCCTGTTCGACCACCAGAAGCCGTAGTATTTGGAATAGGGCAGACATAAATATTATAGTATAAATTGGGATCCCAGTTGATATTGGGTTTGATATCTCTTTCCAAGTTTGTTCTAGAACTCGCTTCTGACACGGGCAATTCAATAACGGTATAATTATCATAGCGAACGATTCCAGAGGTAGGGTTTCCGAGTGGATCAATGGAAGCGAGGCAAAATTGAATTTGGGGATTACCGACAGAATCGACCCATCTAGCCGGAGTATCTCCCCAGTTGGGATTGGTAGCTGAAAAATCTTCATTCATCACATCCATCTGTGCTTGCACTCGCGCATCTGAGAGATTTTGTCCTTGCCCGGGTGCTTCTCCTGGATTGTGGAGAATGTGTACAACCACAGGAATTCGAAGAATGTCCGCCGCCGACAAAGAACGAGAAGCATCATTGCTCCGCGTAAACTCACTCAGAGCCTTATTATACTCTTCCAAAGCTCTTTCAAAATTGGGGTCGGCAGCGATTTGAGCTTTAATCAGTTCATCAAAACCACATTCTTCCTCATGGTCGTGATCATGGGCAGGGTGACTTTGAGCAAAAAGTGCTGACGAAAAAAAGAAGAATAGACCAGCGCAAAAAAGATTAATGAGATTGGTGAATTTCATAAGGCAGTATCATTTTCGGGATATTCACAAAGGTTATAGGTAAATAAAGCCATGAACCTTCAATTGTGATTAAAAGTTAAGGTTACGAATGAAAATTACGTGGTTATACAGTTTTAGGAATGAAAGCCACAAAGTAGGCCGCTTTTACCTGAAGTAAAATGGCTAAGTCCTTTGATTTGTGACAGTTAGAGAGGGACGAAACTAGTTTTATATTTAAAAAATGTTTTAAAACAGCTTTTAAAAAAGGTTAATATTTCTGTTGCGAGGTGTCCCTAAAATTAGATTGAATTGTTTTAAATCGCTAATCGACCGAAGCCCAATTAATCCATTAGAAAAATTCAATTATAAAGATATTCAATAAAAAGAAAGTATTGGAAAAATCAAGCCACTTTTTTAGGCATTTGCTAAGCAAAAGGAGGGAAATATTGGTTTAATGGCTTGTTTGAATTAAACGGGACCTTAAAATGATCGATAAAGGTGGTTTTTCAAGCAAAAAGAGGCTATTTAGCGGAATAGCTGCGCTGAATTAGAAAGGCGGCCCAATCTTCTAAGTTATTTTTTCCCTGCTGAAAGAAAGAATGGGCCTCCTGATTGGGGAGATCATAGCGGTCTTCTAGCTTTTGGTAAAAATCACTGGCAGCAGCTTCATTTTGAAGGATGGCAGTGGCATTGGTCTCCGGTTTTTGCTGAGGAGACAATTCAGAAAAAATATTTTCCAGTTCCCGATAAGTTTTGCGAGAAGCATTTAAAAACCTAAACCAATCTTTGGTGGATTGGAATTGATCTTGTAAGCCAGTATTCTTTTGGATTTTATCATAAAATCTAGCTTCCGATTCACTGAGGTTCCATCTTTGCTGTAAATCCTCAGAAGCACTAACAGCACTTTCCTTGGAGTGATTTTCATGAAAAGTCGCGGCTATTTCTGCCAGCATTTTATTGACTTGAATCTCTGATTTGGAAGTTTTCTTCGATCTTGGACTAATTTGATGACTATTGGCTGGATCGATAAAGGTCGTTTCTTCGGAACGCTCGACCATTTTAAAGCCTGCTTTTTGTAAGGTGAGGTAGGCGATCAATCCTAGCCCCAATAACAAGATGGTCCATTCAAAAGGCCCAAGGATTTTAGATCGTTCCTCTCCAGCATTTTTTGTTGGTTCGTTATTTTTAGCCATAATGATATAAAGAGACAGATTGATTTTTTCCTAAAAGTCCAATTTCAAACGCAGATTGATTCTACGAGAAGTTAAAAAATTAGGAATCGCATATTGCGAATTATAGATCGTTTTTATCCAAGTATTGGAAGCTACATTGGAGACCTTCATCAGGTTAAAAACTTCGAGGCTTAGCCAACTACTGCGTGTAAACCGCAAAGGATGATTGGGTTTTCTTCCTCGGTTGACCTGATCCCAAAGTTGTATAGAAAAACCGATATCTACTCGGTGATAAGCATCAAAGCGATAGGTATTTCGATAAATGTCATTAT
>CAYQRA010000515.1:0-5320 GCA_964419315.1 uncultured Saprospiraceae bacterium
ATACCAACAGTAGACTCTGTCATACAGCCGACCATTACTTGTAGTTTTTGTTCGCGTGCTTGCTCGATCATCCGTCGAGCTGGCGTCAAGCCACCACATTTCATCAGCTTGATATTTACTCCATGAAAATGTCCAGGGCAGCGGAGCAAGTCACTAGCGCTTTGACAACTTTCATCCGCAAATAAAGGCAAGGGACTTTGGGTAAATAGTTTTGCCATTTGCTTCCATTGGGAAGCGGGCAAAGGTTGCTCGATAAAGACCACACCCAGCGAAGCCAATGCCTGAGATTTATCAATCGCTTCTTCCAAAGACCAGGCACAATTGGCATCGACACAAAAATCGGCGGAGCTGTATTTTCTTAAGCCTTCGATGATTTCCAGATCATTGTCTCGACCTAGTTTTATTTTGTATAAAGGCCAATCCATTTTTTGCATTCGTTCCACCATCACTTCCAGAGGCGCCATACTCAAGGTGTAACTACTGATGGGAATTTCTTTTTTTTCCAAACCCCAATAGGCATACAAAGGCAGTCCTGCTTTTTGTGCGCAGTAATCATGAGCCGCTTCATCGAGTGCGCAATGCGCAAAAGGAAAATCAGCGAGGTGTGGCTGTATATAATCCCAAAAATCTTCTGCCCGCTTCAAAGGATAAGCTTCGATGAGGGAACGAATAGCATTCAATTGTTTTTTCATCGCCTCCAGATCGGAATGCGGATAATAAGAATTGACCGTGGCTTCTCCAATGCCAGAAGTCCCTTGCTCATCTCGAAGTTCCACGACTAGGTTTTCCAGCGAGTCAAAAGATCGCCGAGAAATAGTGAAGGGATATTTTAGTTTTAATTTAAAACTGTGGAGAATAAGTTGCATTGATTTTATTTGGACCGAATGGATAGAATAAATACTAAAATACGGATAAAAACTATTCTTCCTTTTTCTTCTTGCAATCAATGCTCCAAAGATACAAATGCTTGCTATAGGAATTGTTCCTTCCTTGTTTTTTGGGGTCTTAATTCTACTGTGTCAGTTTTGTCTAATCAAGCTAAGGTAGATCGATACGATAGCAGGAATGGGAAGCTAGTCAAACTTTCTTAAGTTTTTAGGAAATAAAAAAAGCCTTAAGCCTTTTCAAAAGGCTTAAGGCTAATGGGATATAAAATGGTTCTTTGATTTTCCCATGATTAAGTCCATCAAAAGAAAAATAAAGGCTTTACTCGACAAGCTCGAATCAAGCTTTTCATCACTTTTTATTTTTCGTTGCTTTTGTGTTCTTCCAACATCTTTTGATGTTCACTATTTAATTTTTCATGTTCTTGTTCCATCGTCTTATGCTCCGCCATCATAGTTTCGTGATCTTTTTTCATCTTGGCATGATCCGCTTTTAAAGTCTTCAGATCTAATTTTTGGGAGGCATGTTTTTCGACTAATTCTTTGTGACCGGCTATAATAGCCTCATGCTTCTTCATCAGATCCACATGTTTTTTCATCACCAAGGAATGTTGATTTTCTATAGTGGCATGATCCGCATCTGCGGATGGACTACTAACTCCTTCATGCTCAGAAACCATTTTGGCATGTAATTCCTCCATTTTTGCATGGTCTGCTGCCAATTTTTCATGCTCCGCTTCCATTTTTTCATGTTCCGCCTCCATTGCTTTGTGTTCTTTGGAATCAGCAGGATTGGATTGGCATCCAATAAATAGGCAAGCAAATAATAATGGATAAGAAAAGAGTTTTAACCTGAATTTCATTTTGTTTGGTTTTATTATTTAAAATAATTGGCTTAAAACCCACTTTTACTAGTGTTTGATAGCCATTTCTTAAAATATGCAAAGACTAATCCAAAGATTCAAAAATCCGATGAATATTTCTTTGTTCTTTTACTTTAAACTATCTGATAAAAGCCAAGTATAAAGCCCTAAAAACAAAAAAGCCTTAAGCCTTTCGAAAAGGCTTAAGGCTACTGCGCGAGTTACTTAAGAGATTTACTGAATAACTAATTTACGCTGCGCCAATTGATCGCCTTGCGAAAATTGAACCCAATAAATACCACTAGTCAAATCAGTACTTGGAATATGGATCAACTGTTCTCCACGGAAAGCTGCTTCGCTTTGCTGATGCATCAATTGCCCGATGGCATTGTAGATGCGAATGTTTAAGGGAGCAGATTGGCTAGAAGATAATTGCACCTGAACCATTTCACCTTGCTGGCTTGGATTTGGAAATAAATCGCCAAGCGGAAGTAAGGCATGATCCAATTCATTGGTATTGGAAACCATACATGCTACATCTTCTACTTCTCCTATAACAAAATTTCCAAAACCACCCAAAAGGCCAAAACCGTTTAGCGTACCATTGGTACCCGTTGTTGCCTCCAACATAGAGATACTTGTATTGTCGCCAGCAGCGATCCCTTGGTCGAAATTATAATAAGCCAATAATTCCGGATCATCTCCAACTAATGCACAATTCATCTGGTCTTGGATTTGCGTTTGTGTTTTGATGAAATTCCAAACGCGAAGTTCGTCCATACGACCATCGAATTTGCCATTGGCAAAGTATTCAAAGAAATCTCCGACATTGGTGGTGTTTGGAGAGGCTGCTAAGTTGACGGTATTCTCGGTAGTAGCGGCTTGCTCTATACCATTGACGTAAAATTTTGCGCTAAGTCCATCCGTCGTCACCGCGATATGTTGCCACTCCCCCCAAGTGATGGCCTGTTCGTCTGTGAAAGCAAAACCATCTTTAGTTTCCAATACTAATCTTCCATCATTGCTATTAAAAGTATTAATGGCAAAGGTGTATCCAGGGTTTTCAAGTCCTCCAATTTTATTGGAAACTATTGTAGAAAAATCTGTCTTTTCTTCAGGTCTTACCCAAGCTTCAATGGTAAAGCCAGTCGTTAATTGAAGGTCTCCGATGCCAACAAAATTATCCATTCCATTAAAGTCTAAAGCTCCTCCTGCAATCTCGCTACAGATAAGGGATACCCCACCAGGCGCTACAAAATTACTGGTACTATCAATAAGGGCAAAATTAGTAAGGAGACCCTCAAAAACAATTGGGCCAAAATTACTTAATGCGATCATTCCTGTATTATCACCATAAGCAATTCCTTGGTTAAAACGGTAACCAACTGCTAGATCTGGCTCGATACCTATCATACAAGTCATCCGATCTTGGATTTCTAATTGGCTTCTTACAGTGCCCCAGATTCTAAGCTCATCCAATTGTCCCTTGTATTCTCCATTTCCCGCATAGATGGCAAAGTCACCAATTTTTCCATCATTAGGAGCTTCCACTAAATTGACGGTATTTTCATTATTAGCGGCTTGTTCGATACCATTGACATAAAATTTAGCGGTCATTCCATCGCTTGTTACTGCGATGTGTTGCCATTCTCCCCAAGTGATGGCCTTAGCATCGGTGACTGCTATTGCACCTTGGGATTCCAATACTAATTTTCCATCATTGCTATTAAAAGTATTAATAGCAAAGGTGTATCCCGGGTTTTCAAGTCCTCCGGTTTTATTGGAGAGGATGGTAGAGAAGTCTGTTTTTTCGGTGGGCTTTACCCAAGCTTCTATGGTAATAAAGGGACTGAGTAGATTTATATTCCCAAGTTGAACATAATCATCTACTCCATCAAAGTCTAAGGCTTCTCCAACCTGAGCCATAGTCAAAGAGAGACCAAATAATAAAAAATAAAAAGAGAGGAATAGTTTGTGCAGACGATTGCTGGTCCGCAAAGGTAAGTTTGTAGAAAGGGTCATATAAAAATGTTTTTTGGTGTTGCCTACTCTTTTAGGATTTTCGGCGACCTCCTGTTTAAATTAAAATGTTTAAAATGTTTAAAATGAAAAATAATCAATACACAAAATTAAGCTAAATACATATTGTTATTTTTTCCTTTTCTTTTTTACCTGAAATCAAGTATAAATACCTGTGAAAAGAGTGTTTTTATCGCCATTTATTGGATGAAAGAAAGACTAATCCAAAGATTCAAAAATCGAATTATTGCTTTTGTACTCCGGAATTAATTGTTTCAGTGTTTTGACCAATGCCTGAATATCTCCAGCTTCCAAAAGTAATAATAATTGCAAGGTCGATTTTTTAATAGCCAAAAAATCATACTCGCGTACCTTGGCGATCAGTATCTTGGGATGATGCGTCGCCCTAGTGGTTTCTTTGTCGTTGAGCAATTCTTCGTAGAGTTTTTCTCCCGGTCGAAGTCCCGTAAAAACAATCGAAATATCTTTCCCTTCTTCCAGCCCAGAAAGTTTTATCATCCGCCTCGCAAGATCCACAATCTTGATGGATTGCCCCATGTCAAAAACAAAAATTTCTCCACCGCGTCCCATCATTCCTGCTTCCAGTACCAATTGGCAAGCCTCCGGTATCGTCATAAAATAACGCGACATATCTGGATGCGTAACGGTCAGTGGTCCACCCTGTGCAATCTGTTTTTTAAACAAAGGAATGACCGAACCATTGGAGCCCAATACATTCCCAAAGCGGGTCGTAATAAACTGCGTTTTTAAATTATCTTTTCGCAAATGCCGATCGAGTGATTGGACATAAATTTCTGCAAGGCGCTTGGTGGCGCCCATGATATTGGTTGGGTTTACCGCTTTATCGGTACTCACCAAAACAAAATTTTGACAATGGTATTTGACCGCAAGATCAGCCATTATTTTAGTACCAAAAAGATTGGTGCGAATGGCCTCTCCCGGATGGCTTTCCATCATCGGTACATGCTTATACGCTGCGGCGTGATATACAAAGTCAGGTTGAAATTGTTCGAAGATTTGTTCCATCCTCGATTCATTGCGCACATCACCGATGATGATTTGGTAGTTTTGAAATTGGTAAATGGTTTTAAATTCCAATTCCAAATTATGCAAAGGCGTTTCTGCCTGATCGACCAATACCAATGCTTTGGGTTGAAAGCGGATCACTTGTCGGGCGATCTCGCTACCGATAGATCCGGCGGCACCTGTGATGAGAATGGTTTGGTTGCGGAGTTGGGCTTCTATCTTTTGAGTGTCTAGCTGGATAGGCGCTCTTTGCAATAAATCTTCGATGCGCAGTTCCCGGATTTGCCGAAAGCTGAGTTCGCCATTGATCCATTTTTCCATGGGCGGTACGTGTAGTACTTTGACATTATGTTGGAGACAACGCTCTGCAATATTTTGTTTTTCATCGGCCGATAATTGGAGGCTGGAGATGATGAGTACGTCGAGGTTAGCCGACAGGAGGAGGCGGGGCAATTGTTGGGTTTGAAAAATCGGAACCCCTTGCAATCTTTTGTCTTGCAGGTCAGG
>CAYQRA010000516.1:0-5300 GCA_964419315.1 uncultured Saprospiraceae bacterium
GGAGTACGGTCACTTATCTTTTGAAAATCGTCGATACTTAAAGGCACATTGACTGCTTTGGCCATGGCGATGAGGTGCATCACGGCATTGGTAGAGCCGCCCAAAACAGTGATCAAAGTGATCGCATTTTCGAAGGCTTCTCTCGTCATGATATCTCGTGGCTTGATGTCTTTTTCGAGGAGCTGTCGGATGGCTTCGCCAGCGCGTTTGCACTCGTCTTGTTTTTCTGGGCTCACTGCTGGATTAGAAGAATTATAGGGCAAACTCATTCCCAGGGCTTCGATGGCAGAGGCCATCGTATTGGCGGTATACATCCCGCCACAGGCACCAGCTCCGGGGCAAGCATTGCGGACAATTCCTCGGAATTGTTTTTCGTCAATGCTTCCTGCTATTTTTTGTCCCAAAGCTTCAAAAGCAGAAACGATATCTAATTTTTGATCCTGATAACATCCCGGCCCTATCGTACCTCCATATACTAAGATACCCGGACGATTGAGTCTTCCTAAGGCCATCATTGCTCCTGGCATATTTTTATCACATCCCACTACCGCAACGATTCCATCATACCACTGAGCCGAGGCAACCGTCTCGATAGAATCTGCGATAATATCCCGAGAAGGTAGAGAAAAACGCATTCCCGAAGTTCCCATAGAAATACCGTCACTGACCCCAATCGTATGAAAAATCAAGCCTAATAAATCTTGTGATTGCACCCCCGTTTTTATCACCTTGGCCAAATCGTTGAGATGCATATTACAAGGATTTCCTTCCCAACCTGTGCTAACGATTCCAACCTGTGCTTTTTTCAGATCTTCCTCCGTCAAGCCAATGCCATGCAGCATAGCTTGCGCTGCTGGCTGGGTATCATCTTGGGTAACCGTCTTACTAAATTTATTTAGTTCTTCTTTATTCATAGTTGGTAATTTCGAAAAATACAGTGCGCTTATTTTTTTAATTTTTCCTTCAAAATCTTAGTTACGAAAAACAGCTATTTAGCCATAGTCAGCTGTCAATTCTGCTTATGCTAAATAATGCTTTTGTTTGGAGCAAAGACTTAGTTATTTTCAACATAAGTCTTTGCCAAAGCAAGCATTAATAAATGCTATAGATTTTTGTATGTTACCTTAAAACAGATCTACAAAAAAGTACTTTAAAACAGTACCCTTTGAAGTATAAAACAAAAAGCCATCTTCGAATGGAAGATGGCTTTTTTATATTTTAAATAGCAAAACTTCCTGTCGTCAGATATTGATGACAATAATAATAATGACTACGACCAAGAATGTGATGCTAGAATTACTCATAATAATAAGTGGCGCTTTTATATTTGCACCGAAACAAAGATGTGCGGAAAAATTAGTAATAGCAAATAGATTCGCAATTATTTTTTTACGTGAGGAGAACAAGAAGCCTTAGGAAGAAGGCTTAAAATTGCTATTCAGAATTTATATTTTAAGATAGCAATAAAAACAATATTATATTTTATAAAAAAAAATATACTTTATTTTTGTTTGGATTGGAAAAACCTAAAAAAAGTTCCTTTTAGGCATTTATTATTTCTAACCTGCCATCTTTACTAGTTGACTCGCTGCTTGTCCTTTCCAATCATCTCTTTTTATTCGACCAGGAAAAAACTGAATCGCATCAGTCACAAGATTCATGGTTTCCCGATCAAAACTACTAATCTGTTCGAAAGTAAAAATTCCAACGGTATTGAGTTGTTCTTCAATAAAAGGCCCAATCCCATTGATCACTTGTAAATTATTTTTCTCGGCAGCAGTAGCCAGCGGAATTTTATGCCCCAAAACACTTTTCAACTTTGCTCTGGCAATATCAGATTTCTCTTTGGTAGAAATAAAATTGTATTCTTCCAATTCTTCGTCCAATGCGCCTTCCATATCCTCTACATCTATTTCAATCTCTTCGACCTCTTCTTCCAGTTCGGCTAGCGGCACCAAGACGACTTCCAACTCTTCTTCTCCTTCTTGCAATTCTGCAACATTCCGCTTCAACTGTTGATTTTCCTCTTCCAATTGAGCGAGCCGCTGATTGATCGAATCCATATCTATAGTACTCGGAGCTTTTGAAGCATCCTCTGTTTTATTGATATTTAAAATCGTTTCGCGTAAGCGTTCATTTTCGATAGCAAGTCGTTCCATCTTATTTTCGATCATTCCAATCCGGCTATTCGTCGTCTCTTCACTTTTGCTGTACAAGGTACTTTGCTCATAAATCTTTTGCTCCGCTTCTATTTGTAATTGTTCTTTTTCTTTTAGCAATTGATTCACTTGCGAGCGAAGGCGAGCCGACTCTTCTTCCAGTTCCTGTGCCTGTGCTCGCAGCATTTCGCGAGCCGCTTGTGTTTTTTCCAAATCTGCATTTAGCGAAGCTATTTGATCTTGGGAAGCCCCTGTATTATTTTCCAAAACCGTCACTTGTTCTTGACTACTTTGTAATGCCTGAACGTATTGATCCCGCTCTTGCTGTAACTGGTCGCGCTCTTGTTGAAATTGATCTCGGTCTTGCTGCGTTTGAGTCAATTGTTTTTTGGCTTTAGCCAAAAAGCCATTAGCCGTTTCCAATTCCACCTGTCGAGCTTTCCCTTCTTTAAGCAAGGTATCTCTTTCCGCTTGCATACTTAGCCATTCCCTTTCTTTTTGCTTCAACTCTTTCTGCGTCTTTTTCCATTTTTTATTAAGAGATGCCCTCCCCGTAAAGAGTCCAATCAGGAAACTTCCTAGAAGAAAAAACAATACCATAAAACTATCAAAGGTATTGAGGTCGGTAAACAATTGAGAAATAAAATCTTGCATAAATAAAAATTTGATCGATCAAAAAGTAGTGTTGCTGATGAGGGTTTAGATCCTAAATAATTTAAACCCCTAATTCCCTGCTGTGGCATTATGTTGGCTAACGAAATGAAACTTCAAGGGTTCAATAAGGCGTTTCCCTTCCACCATTTCAGAACGGATTTGAATTCGTTCAGCAGCGATACCAGCATCTTCTAGCCATTCTTGGATTTTACTCGCCCGAACTTCCCCAAGGTTTTCAAAAGTTCCATCCAAGTTTGCTGCTTCTGATTTTAAATAAAAACCAGTAATCAACACTTCCAATTCTTGCTGGCGTCTCATTTGTCGAATTAAGCGATTTAGAAAGGAAGTATTATTGCTAGTAAAACGGGCATGACCACTATTGGCAGTAAATACAAATTGCTCGAAGCCTCGATGCAACAAGCTATCACTATAATAAATCCCTAAGGTTTTGGGAGGTTGCTTCAATCGGGCCTCTTCCGTACTAGGAGTACAATGACTTTTTACTTTGCAGACATAATACCACCGACCAAAACTCGCCCAAAGCAAAAAGAGTAGAAACCCTTGTAAGATGGTTCTCATAGAATGTTCGTTTTGTGTTTTCTCAGTATCGCCAAACAGCAGGAGGTCTCCTGAAGTTTAGCTTTTAAAGTTACACAATCCCCTGAATTCTACCAAGTGCTGTTGAAAAAATAAAATTACCTAGTGAACCTCCTAGTTTTGGTTTCTCTTTTGAATTTTTTCAAGGCGATTTGAGCTCCTCTTCTTTTCTGGGTTGATTTCAAGAAAATTAGCAGGAGCAGAACCATCCGGTGCATCACCAATAAATTTAATGCGTTTAACCTGCTCCTTTTTCGTAATTTCAGCCTATGAATTGGTCTACTGCCCTACACGGTTTTAAAGATTATTTGGTGCTCGAACGTTCGCTTTCGACCAATTCTCTCCATGCTTATGAAAGAGATGTCAAGCATTTGATCCGTTTTATCCAAGACCAAGAAGACCCAATAAGTCCGCTACAAATAAAAATAGATCAGCTCACTGCTTTCATTCTCCACCTCAACAAAATGGGAATTGGCGCCCGCTCACAGGCTCGAATCATCTCAGGAATCAAAGCCTTCTATAAATACTTACTCGTAGAAGATCTTCTCGATCATGATCCAACGGAACTACTAGAAGGGCCGCGCTTGCAGCGCAAAATTCCCGAAGTCCTAAACTACGAGGAAATACAGGGCATGCTTAAAGTCATCGACCTCAGTTCTCCCCACGGCACGCGCAACCGCGCCATCATTGAGACCCTCTATGCCTGTGGACTCCGCGTGAGCGAACTAACAGAACTCAAACTTTCCAATTACTTTCCAGATATTGGTTTTGTAAAGGTGATTGGTAAAAACAATAAAGAACGTATTGTCCCTATCGGTGGCGCTGCCGTCAAACACATCCAATTCTACCTAGAAGGGATTCGCCGACCAATGAGTAATATTCATCCAGATCATGAAAACATCTTATTTCTCAATCGGCGAGGGAAAAAACTCAGTCGCGTTATGGTTTTTATGATTGTCAAGGAGTTGGCTAAAATGGCTGGGATTAGCAAGAAAGTGAGTCCACATACTTTTCGACATTCCTTTGCCACCCACTTGATCGAAGGAGGGGCAGACCTCAAAGCAGTGCAAGATATGCTCGGACACGAGTCGATCACCACTACGGAGATTTATACTCATCTGGATACTGATTTTCTACGAGAGACGATTGCGAGTTTTCATCCTCGCAGCCGGAGGCCATGAAGTAAAATCCTTATAACCAACCACCAAATCCAATTGAGTCTCTTTGTTAAAACCTGCTCTACTCAGAAGAGTAACTCTACAAAAATCAGTGCATTTGCAATTCCTTTGGAAGAAGTCCTAAAATTTATAGAAATTTGCACGTTTTAAAAAAGCACTCCTAAAATACTATTTATGCGATTTGGCAATAAAGCACTTTTAAATTTAGGGATTTTATTGGGGCTCTACACCATGCTCTGGTGGGGCTGTGCCAAAGTAGGAACGCTTACTGGAGGCGAAAAAGATACGCAGGCGCCACAGATTGATAGTCTAAAATCTACGCCTAATTTCCAAACTAACTTTAAAGGAAAAACTTTTGAAATCACCTTTGACGAATGGTTAACGCTGAAAGATGTTTATAATCAAGTAGTCGTCTCGCCCCCTTTGCAAGGCGGTGGAAAACCAGAAGTTTCTTTGCGAAAGAAAACAGTCGTTGTTGATTTGGGAGAAGAAGATCTCCGACCAGATGCCACTTATATTATCAACTTTGGAGAAGCGATTACTGATTTTACAGTAGGAAATCCCGTCAAAGATTTACGTTTTGTTTTCTCTACGGGAGATTATATTGACTCCTTAGAAATGAGAGGAAATATCGTCGATGCCTTTACGGGAGAGGCCGTTGAAAAATGCCTCTTT
The DNA here is from genome assembly GCA_964419315.1 of uncultured Saprospiraceae bacterium. Taxonomy (GTDB): domain Bacteria; phylum Bacteroidota; class Bacteroidia; order Chitinophagales; family Saprospiraceae; genus CALLVY01. The sequence continues at coordinate 5,264 of CAYQRA010000516.1, forward strand.
ATGCTTTATGACAATCTTTCGGACACGGTAGTTCGCA
>CAYQRA010000517.1:0-5286 GCA_964419315.1 uncultured Saprospiraceae bacterium
CTGGTGTTGATGGCCTTGCTGGAGTGAATGCGCTTTCTGTAAGCCCTGACGGTGCTTACCTAATGGCTACTGGTGCCAATGAAAATGCCTTAGCTATTTTTACCCGAGATGTTTCGACCGGAGCATTAAACTTTATGAATAAAATGGAAGATGGGGTCGATGGTGTGACTGGAATGTTTTATCCATTTACCGCTACCATGACACCAGATATGAAAAATATTTTTGTTCCTGGTTTTGGAGGAGAAGAAGTGGTGTCGTTTGATATCGACGATGCAGGAGTGGTTTCCTACAAAGCGACTATGTCTGCTGGTACAGATGGAATCGATGGACTGGGTGGAGCTTCCGCAATGGCTATTAGCCCTGATGGAAAAAACATCTATGTTACTGGAGATGGCGATAATGCGATTTCTTTTTTCGATAGAAATGATGATTCAGGAATGATGACTTATATCGGTAACCTAAAAGATGGAATTGATGGGGTAGATGGCTTGGATGGAGCCAATGGCGTTACCATCAGTCCAGATGGAAAATTTGTATACACTAGTGGTTTTTGGGATAATGCGATTTCAGTTTTTGCCAGAGATGGAGTTACTGGAGGGCTTACCTTTATGACCAAAATGGTTCAAGACGAAAATGGAGTAGATGGAATTCACGGAGCCAATTCTTTAATGGTCAGTCCTGATGGAAATCACCTTTATGTAACTGGTTTCTGGAGTGGAACGCTTGCAATGTTCAGTGTAGATCAAACTACTGGAATGTTGACCTATATCGATTTTTTACGAGATGGAGTAAATGGAGTAGATGGAATCAATAGAGCCAATTCTATTACCTCAAGCCCTGATGGAAATAGTATTTATGTTACAGGATCTTCAGATGATGCACTCGCCATGTTTAGTCGGGATGCAAGTACTGGAATGTTGACTTATGTAGCTCAATACAAAAATAATGTCAATGGAGTCTCAAACATGGACGCTCCTTTTTCCTCAGCAGTTAGTCCTGATGGAACCAAAGTATATGTTGCTTCCAATAGAAGTGATGCCTTGGTTGTTTTTGATCGCGACATGATGAATGGTACTTTGACTTATGCCGAAGCATTTGTGAATGGAGAAAACGACGTGACTGGCCTAGATGGTGTTCGTTCTGTAGAGGTAAGTGCTGATGGACTTTATGTTTATACCGCTTCGAATGCAGACAATTCTGCAGCAGTATTCCGTAAAAATATAAACACAGGTTCTTTGGTTTTTGAAAAATCTAGACAAGACAATGTAGAAGGAGTGAATGGAATTGATTTTTGTTCAGACATAGAAGTGAGTGCCAATGGTCGTCATATCTATGTGACGGGAAATGGCGACAATGCCATGGCTTTGTTTAGCTGTACTTACCTAGTTACTTTGGAAGAACAGATTTGTGAAGGAGATAGCGTTGTTGTTGGAGCAAATACTTATAAAACTCCTGGCGTTTATAAAGATACTTTTGCCATTGGATCTTGTAATAATATTGTCACCCTAGAATTGGAGGTACAATCCAAAAATAATTCTATGGAGGTCAAAATCTGTGCAGGAGATACTTACGAATTTGCTGGTGTGGTCTATGAAGAAACCGGAACCTATACCGAAGCTTATACGACTAACGGAGGTTGCGATAGTATTATGACGCTAAACCTTGAAGTAGTGGATAATTTTGAACCTGAAATGATAACAGCAGAAATTTGTCAAGGTGAAAAATATGTATTTGGAACAGTCGCTTATGAAGAAACAGGTACTTATACAGAAGTATCGATGACGACTTTTGGTTGTGAAAAAACAACTATCCTTGAGTTGAATGTATTGCCGTCTTATGACGAGCAAATTTCTGAAGTGATTTGTGAAGGCGACTTTTTTGTCTTTGGAACTTCCAATTATACGAGTTCAGGAATGTATACAGAAATGATGACCTCTTCTAAAGGTTGTGATAGCTTAGTAACGCTCAACCTTGTAGTGGTACCAGCAGATGGAACTCCACAAACAATTGTTCAAACGATCTGTGAAGGTAAATCTTTCGTCTTTGCTGGGGAAGAATACACCACAAGTGGAACCTATACACAAATGATAACTACCGGAAGTTGTTCCGCAGAGTTTACTTTGGAATTGACCGTAATTCCAGCACCAGCACCAACCAATTTTGGAGCGACCATTTGTGAAGGGGATGTTTATAATTTTGCTGGCCAAGATCTAATGGCTACGGGTACTTATACTTCTATGATGCCTTCGGCAAATGGATGTGATAGTATGATTGTGCTCAACCTTATCGTTGAACCGGCAAATAGTCACCAAGTAGCGACCCTTTGTTTTGGGGAAAGCTTCCAGTTTGGAACCGAAATGATTGAAGCAACTGGAAATTATGATTATATGGAGACGACCGCTAGTGGTTGTATGATTAGTTATACCTTGAATCTAACGGTCTTAGAAGAATTGACGAACTCTGCACATATCCTTGTTGACAATGGACAGAATGATGGTTCTATTACCGTGACGACTGAAGGAGGAATGGCACCTTATACTTACTCTTGGAGTAATGGAGCAGAGACCAAAGATATCATGAATCTGATGGCAGGTGATTACACCCTTGTAACGACAGATGCTAATGGTTGTGTGATGACTTCTACCTACACCGTAAGCCTAGAAACCTCAACCAGAAATTTAGCAGATCTTTATAAGGTAAGCTTATTCCCAAATCCAGCAGGATTAGGAGAGTCCACTACCTTATTGATCGAAAGCCCAGAAGCGGCAGAGGTGATATTGAGTCTGTACGACCTCACAGGAAAGCAATTAGAGGAATCTCAAGTTGAACTCGCACAAGGTCAGAATACGATGGCTATTGATGCTCCAAAAATTGCCGGAGTTTATTTAGTGAGATTGATGACTAAAGAGGGGAGAGAGCAAAGTTTCCGCCTTTCTGTACAGTAAAAAAATAAGGTACGCAGTGGCTTAGTTTAGACCACTTCGTTCTTCCTGAGCGGGCAAGCTTTTAGTTTGCCCGCTTTTTTTGTGTCATGACTGCTGGTTTTTGCTGATTTGGTTTTGTCACAAAGGAAGGAGCTAAGACCAGTAAAATAGTTTCTTTCCTATGATATGTTTAAAATACCCTGTCATAAACCCTTAAAATTTGTTGGGTAGCTATTTTTTCGGGGAGAGAAAATCCTTTTGGCATAGAAATTGACTTTCTCTAATTGAAGTGTTTTTAAAATAGCTTCAGAAGTAAAACTCCCCTCTTCCCGATTTCTCGGGTTTACTTTTCCCTCCCTCGCCGTTTAGACGGCTCCAATTCCCCCTTTTGACTTAATGGCTTTTCATAACCGAAGCCTTTCGTTTTCCAAAAGCAAAAGAGGTACATAACCATGATAAAAAAATTACACAAACTGACACTACTGCTATGTCTGCTCGTAGGTCAACTGCAAGCTCAGGATATACACTTTTCCCATATCCACGCATCTCCAACTTTATTGAATCCATCAATGACTGGTCTTTTCAACGGTGACCTGCGTTTTATTGGCAACACTCGTAGCCAATGGCAATCCGTCACCAAAGGATATCGAACCGCAGCAGCAGCGGTAGACATGAAGCTAATGGTTTTTAATAATGGAGATATCCTTGGAGGAGGTTTACAATTATACACGGATAAGGCGGGTGATTTAGACTTTAGAACCAACATGGTTGGTGGAGGGGTTTCTTATATGAAATCGCTTAATGGTCGACAAGGCGGAAATTTTGTTTCCTTTGGACTACAAGCTTCCAGAATTACCAATGGGGTAGACTATAATAAAATTGTAGCTTTTGATAATGAACCTTCTATTGATAACGGAGCAGGAAATAAAATAAATTATATGGATGTAACTGCCGGGATTTCTTGGTACTACTCTGTTAATGACCAAACCAATATTTATCTTGGAGGATCTGTTTACCACCTCAATAAACCATTAGTATCGTTTTTCAAAGATGCAGGAGTGACCGATGATCTGTTATTATATCGTAAAGTTGTTCTTCATGGAGGAGGAGACATTAAGCTTTCTCGCAAGTCTTCTGTAAAGCCTAGTTTTATCTTTAAAGATCAAGGCCCACACAGAGAGATTACCCTTGGTTCTTTTTATAAATATAAAACCAGTAGTGATTTTCGCAGCGACAATCCTACCTCCTTATATTTTGGAGCTTGGTTAAGGTGGCATGCAGAAAAAGACATCTCCGGAACAGATGCCATCGTAGCAGCCGTTCGTTTCGATTACAAAAAAACATTCCTAACCTTTACCTTTGATATTAATATTTCTTCTTTGACCAAAGTAAGTTACGGAAGTGGGGGACCTGAGTTTTCAGTTGTCCATATCATAGACTCTAAAAGAAGGAATCGCCGACCGACTAAGGTCGAATGTCCCGCATTTTCTTATTAATTATATTATAAAATATTTATTTGTCATAGAAGTTGTTCAAAAATTGCTGCTTGAAGTGAAAATGAGGGATTTTAGTTCAGTTCAAGGCGTCAAAATCGAAGCGTAGCCGCGCTACGTTAGATTTTTACAACGCAGAAGTGGACAAAAAGACCCTTTTGCAACCAAGTAAGGAGTTTTTAAACAACTTCATAAAGAAAACCCTGATCGGATGCACCGATCAGGGTTTTCTTATTCCTATATTCTAGTCGTCTTTATCCCCAAAAAAGCCTGATAACTTAATATATGCTTATACTCTAATTACCCTAAATATGGTATACAATACTGGGATTAAAATCCTACTTTTGTATTAGAGCTACTAAAAGTATCTGAAATCAACGAAAACAAGAACTTCAAAAGAACAATTCGACTTTCAAATCTTACAGTACTCATCGAGAGAGGTCCCATAACATATTAACATTTTTCTCTCCCATTACCGTTTATCCCACAAGCCTACAAAAAAGCCATTTCGGCAAAAAAGACTTCTCTTTTTATTTAAATACCCAATTTATTGGCCCTAACCACTATTGCTTTGGTTAAAGCCTACTTGTTTTAAAAATTACTAATCATACCGGTCGAGTTTGACCTGTATGAATTTTGTGTTTTATAATCCCTTTTAAACGAATCTCGTACATATCGATCAAAACAATTACACCATGAGCTCGACGACTACTTCCTGTACTCTCCAACGTCCCTCCCATATAGCGGCTTTACGGCTAGGGTGGATTTTACTTCTCTCCTTTTTTATAATCGGTTTTCTTTCTGCCCAAACTACCATTTGGACCGAAGATTTTGAAACTGATGGCAATGGGTCCCGCTATACTTCGGTT
>CAYQRA010000518.1:0-5260 GCA_964419315.1 uncultured Saprospiraceae bacterium
TATGTCTTTCAATTAATGTCAAATAACCAGCCCAACGACCTGTATGTCTAACTCTTTTTCCATAAATACTATCTACTGAAACTTTCCACCCAAATCCATACCCTGTTTCTTCACCAGACTCCGTTGGATAAGATGAGAAAATTAATTTTTTATCATCGTCATTTATAATTTCATTACCATACAGTGCTCTATCCCACTTGAATAAGTCAATTACATTAGAACTGACCATCCCATCACCAACAATACCATCTAAATAAACGATGTAATCATCCTCAGACGATTCATCTGGTAATATATTTCGCTTTAAGCTATCTGAATAAAGGTAGCCTAGTGCATAATTATTGACTTTCTTCCGATTAAACCTTCTCCTGTAAACAAAGGTATTTTCCATTTCAAGTGGTGTAAAAATCTTTTCATTTAAATAGTCCTCAAATGTTTTTCCGCTTACTCTTTCTATAATAGTACCAAGTAGTAAATATCCAGTATTGCTGTAACTATATTCTTGATTAGGCTCAAATTCCTTTTCAGGTTTTAGGTTTGCAAAAGTTTCAATTACGTCTAGATTTGTAGCTATTTTAGATTTGTCCCAGCTCTCTTCCATAATACTCATATAATCAGGCAAACCACCAGTGTGTATTAATAGATTCTCTATGGTAATATTTTCATAATATTTAAGTTCTGGAATGTATTTGCTAATTGGTTCATCGTATAAAAGCTTTCCATCTTTTCGAAGTTGCACAATTCCCATCGCCGTAAATTGTTTTGAAACTGATGCTAATTCAAAAGAGGTCTGAATATTCAATTTCTCATTGGTCTCTTCGTTGGCAATTCCAAAGCTTTTTTGAAATATAATTTTACCATTTTCTGCTACAAGTACATTACCATTAAATTCATTTCTTTCAAAATGTGCTGAATAAACAGAGTCGAGCTTATAAGTCTTACCGTTTTCCACAACCTCAAATGTAGATGCAGTAGTTCTGTCTTTATTCTTACAGGATACTACTAATGATATTGCTATTAGGAAAATAAATATTCTTTTCATTTTTTAGATTTATTTATTGAAGTCGTTTAAAAAAGCCCTCAATGATTTCTTGACAAGTCATTGAGTTTCGTAATTGGCTACAATAAAGATATAACTATAAGCTCACTTTTACGAACACCAATATTCTTTGGTACCTCTTCCCCATACTAACCTTCCCGTCTTTTAACAAACAGCTCGGTATCCTCCAACATATACTCCAGAATTGGTCGACACTTATCTTTACAAGCGGGATAAAAAACCCCCTGTTCCTTACCCGGATGGGCAATCGCACTTCCCCACCAAAACTCTGCTAAAGCAATGGGCTTTAATTGCTTTTGGATCGCATATTGAAGCAATTTGGGAGCCGCACATTCCCCCGCAGCCGAAGGCGGATTTCCGTGGGAAGAGTGCTTAAATATCTCCAATAGATTCTGAACTTGTCCAGAGCGATTTAGGAAATGATAATTTTCAAAAAGCCTTTGTTGCAAGGCCATGGATGCTTGTTTTCTTTTTTCTTTTAAGTCAATTATTTCAGCAGGCATTTGGGTGTTTTTAATTTGACGCCCCATGTCCGTCAAGGCAGTCATGCCTTTATTGATAAAGTAATCATCAGTGGATACATCAAAGACCGAAGGAACGAATTTTTCGCAATGTGCATTAGCGGGTAATTTCCCGGAAACCGTCCCCAAGTAAGCAAAGCTTTGGTCTTTTTTTTGCACCACCAAAACGCCAAACATTTTACCCTTTTGGTTTCGAAAATCATGGGCCCATTTTTGGGATTCTGCTGTGATAAAAGTTTGAAATTCACTGGCGGCGATGCGAGCAATTTCAGGTATCCCTAGCCCAAAAGGATTATTGAGTTTTGTGGGAATCGGAGTTTTGGAAATATCCGTATTAAAGTCAAAAAGGTAGGCAGCTTCCATTGGCTATAAAGTCTTTATCGTTGAACCCTAGCTTGAATCATTGGCCAGCAATCATGGCCTTAGAATGTATTTTGACTTTCTTCACCCCAAAACCATCTAATATTCTAATCAACTCAATTAAACAATCAATTCCTGCCGTCCCAAAATCAATGGCCAATAAAGACTTTCCTTCTGCAATAATCGGACGTCGGCAATTATGAATTTTAAAACTCAAGTCTTTGTTTTCATCCACTTCTTCTTCCTCCTCCTCCATCCAATCTTTGATCCAAGCGATCAAATTCGTCCAGTCTTCTATCTCTTGATGGATTTCCAATTCACAGGCATTCCAAAAAAAAGGAAGCAATTCGATTTCCATTTCTCGGAAGGTGTAATTTAGCAAATTATAATTGATATAGGAGTCATTATTGAATTCAATTATCTTGAACTCCTCCCCTTCTTTTTCTACACAATCAAATCTATAAAGTCGATAATATTCTTCAGACTCTTCCGTTTTCGGGTCCAATAATAATTCCAATTGTCCTTGACACTTAGCAGCTTCTTCCTTAAAAAAATCAATGTAGATTTTCCTTTGCTTTTCAAAAATATCGGTGATTTTCATTAACTATTTATTCATTTATTTAAACGGCCCGTTTTGTAAAGCCTAAGCACTCGCACTTCAAGCAATTTTGAATGGCTCCAACTATCGAAAATAAAGGTAGCGCTTTATTATTTTTTAAACAATCCCTCTTCCTGCAAAGTGGATATATTTTTCACCTCAGATATTTTCTTGTGTTCCGTAAATAAAATCCAAACTAAAACTTGCACTGTACATTTATTGTTATATATTTGTAGATATATTGTTCCTTACAAGCAATAAAATTTTACCAAAAAATAATTCTCCGTTATTGTCAACTTAATTTTCTAAAAATTAACAGCCCTGTTATTGTCTAATTTGTCCTGACTCGACCTGTCAAGGACCCTAGATTTATTTCCCCATTTCTTAAAATAAATTTTATATCATGAAAAACAGTATCCTTTTTTTATGTTTTTGGATGTTAGTCTTTTTAAACCCCAACACTACCCATGCACAAAATGTCAGTGAAGGTTTTGAAACCAATTCTTGTAGCAATCTCTCTCAGGCATTTTTTGTTGGCTGTTTCCCAGACTGGATTAATGTATCGGGCTCCGCAGATGTCAGTTCTAACACTTCTGGCGTAAGTCCTTTTAGTGGATCTCGCTATGTACACATGTATTCTAAGTATTACGGATTTAACTGCTTCTCTAGTCCAACCAGAGGAGAAAGCATCGCCATCAATTACAACTTTGAGGCAGGTAAGACCTACACCATTAATTATGCCTTAGCTTGGAAATCAACTAGTACTTGTCATCCCCTTGAAACTAAATGGGTTTTAACCAACAACCGCAATAACCAGCTTGGCGGAAGTAATGGTTGTCCTTCAGGTGAAATCCTACCCAACATCTCCTCCAATGACCAAGTCATTCGGACTCATAGTATGTCGGGAAATCAAACAAGCTGGAATACTTATAGCCAAACTTTCACCCCTTCCTCCAATTTCAATCAATTGTGGATTAGACCCGAGACCAAACTTGGTTTTAACTGTGGCACAAATTCAAATGCAACGACTAGAGTATTTTTAGATGCCTTTGAAATAGAAACCTGTGTCACTTCTGGTTACTCCACCAACTTTAGCCTTTGGGCAGGCAGCAATCAAGCTGGCAATGTCAATGCTTTTACTTTTGCTTTCTCCAATCCAGTATCGGTTGCGCATTGGTGGGATGTCTACTACGCTCCTAATGGAAGTACAAGTGGAAATTCTCAAGTCCCAGGAAATTCAACCCAATGTTGCTCTTCTCAATCTTCCTCATTTGGTAATAATCTTTTTATCAACACTTGGTATTATATCAAGCATGGCATATGGAATGATTGTATTTCTTGGAGAGAAACCAGAAAAAGATTTAGGGTTCAAATCAATGGTGTAAATGCGGGGGTACCAGAATATTCCATCCAAGTTGAAGAGGTCGATTTTGAACCAACCGAGGAGTACCTAACTACTATGAGTGAAATGGTAGCTACGCTTTCGCCGGAAGAAATAAAACTGCAAAATCGGGAAGCACTTCAGTTCAATATGGCAGCGCCAATGAACTCGATTACTAATTATCCTAATCCTTTCGACCATACCACAACCATAGCTTTTGATCTTGCAAAAGAACAAGCCGTTTCCATATACGTTCATGATTTAACGGGAAGACTTATTGAAGTCTTACTAGAGAAAGATCAAAGACCCATGGGTCCGAATCAAGTTATTTTTGATGGAAGTAATTTAGTGGATGGTATCTATTTCTATACCATAGAATCCGAAGGATTTAAAGAAACCAAAAAGATGGTTTTAAGAAGGTAAGCAAAGACAGCTAACAGTTTTCGCAAAGTGGTGTATGTAGAAGGAATTAATTTTCTTAAGCATGGATCGCTTTGCTTTTTTTAGTCAAAAATTTAAGGTCTTATTTATACTCACTTCCCCTCAATCAAATCTTCTATTTCTTCAATTCTTCCTTTGGTTATTCTAATCATCGCATCCAAATAGTAGATCCCCAAAACATGCCCTTTCCAACCATTCGATAGGAGTTCACTTTGAGTCCTTCTATTTTCAATCCACAATTTTTGAAATTCCTTCCTCTCTTCTTTTAAAGAATCGTTTTCAAGGCTTTCCAATAAAAACGCATATCTAACATGCAATACGGAATCCAATTTCTGAAACTCCAAGTTTAGGCAAATTCGATGTTCCAGATTAGAACCACCCGTGCTATCGCAATTGATCTTACTCGCGTATTTCATATAATCCAAACGTCCCAATCGTTCGGCATCAGAAATTTCCTGTGCAAAAAATGGTTCAACAAGCAACAGAGCCCAGAATATTAGTATTGCTCTTTTCAATCTTTCCTTTTTTAGTTTCGAAATCGATGCTACCTATTCTAGGAACAATGGTCTTTTATTTTAGCACCAACTGATTTTATGATTTCTGTATGGATCGGACGTACTTTTGCTTTGTCTAAAGTCCCACCCAAGAGGATCATTTCTTTATGATGAAATCGCTGCCCCAATCGATCATCCAACATGACATTTCGCATGCTTTCCGCGATGCCAATTTCTTTTAAAAAATCATTTGGATGACCAGCCGTACAGATGACTAATCCATAATTTAGCGTTTTCATTTTTTCTGTGGTAGTTGAGGCTTCCTGTCCGTAGGCATAGCCCAAGGTATACACTCTATCAAACCAGCCTTTTAACTTGGCAGGGCAATCACTCCACCAAACTGGA
>CAYQRA010000519.1:0-5259 GCA_964419315.1 uncultured Saprospiraceae bacterium
AAGGAGGGCCGGGGGCGAGGAACCCCATACGCGTGAGGTGCCGGAATGTGGACTCAGGTAGCGGGAGCGATTGCGAATATTGCCAATCCTACGGATGCCAATACAGTGGTCAGTGGTTTGTCTAATGGCGTTTACACCTTCCAATGGACTTTATCCAACGGAGCTTGTACGGATTATTCTTCCGATCAGGTAATTGTATCGGTCAATGGAGATTTGGAACAAGCCAATGCAGGATTAAATATAGCATTATGTGAAGTGACGACTGCAACATTGTCGGCAGCACCTTCCGCTTTAGGAGCAGTAGGAGTATGGAGTCAAACATCAGAACAACAAGCACTTGGAGTATCAATTGTCGATCCTCTTAATCCAAATTCAGCAGTGAATGGATTGACGCCAGGAGAGGTCTATGAATTTACTTGGACCTTGAGTAATGCTGGTTGTGGTAGTTTTTCTTCGGCCTCTGTTTTGGTTACCATAGAAGCAAATACGGTTGTTGCATTTGCTGGAGCAGATTTTTCAGAGTGTGGAGATGGAACGATACAGTTGGATGCTGATTTTTCTACTTCAGGGCTGGGAATCTGGACGACTACTAGTAGCGATTTAATGATTTTGGAACCTAATAATCCGAATACCGAAGTACAAGGTTTTAGCCAGTCCGGTACTTATCAGTTTACTTGGACTTTAGATAATGGTATCTGTGGAATTAGTAGCGATGAAATAGAGATAACCTTCGAAGGAGCACCAGAAGCGTTTGATGATGAATTTACTGTGCCTTTTGCGGGTACTTTAGAAATGAATGTCAAAACCAATGATGTTATTGCTGCGCCATTTACCATCGAAATAGAAGAACTGCCGGCGTTTGGTCAGTTAGCAATAGTCGCTCCGGGAGAATTTGTGTTTTCCCCAGACCCAACTTATGCTGGAGAAGATTATCTGACGTATACGATTTGTAGTGAGGCTTGTCCAGATGTTTGCTCGACGGCAGAAGTCAAAATTATTATTGGAGAAGATGCTGCTTGTAATATACCAACGGTCTTTACACCTAACGGTGATCAGGTTAATGATAATTTCATTGTGCCTTGTTTGGCAACGGATTTATACCCTGATAATGTAGTAGCGATATTCAATCAATGGGGAGACGAAGTATTCCGAGCAGCACCTTATTCGAATGACTGGCAAGGAACCCATAATGGAGAAGATCTGCCAGTAGGCACCTACTATTTTGTTATTGATTTTGGAAAAGGAGAAATCCCGGAGGCAGGATTTATTGTACTAGAAAGATAAGTTTTGTTAAGGAATAGCTTTACTAAACCTTCAAGGTTTAGTAAAGCTAAAGTAAGCTAAAAAGCTAATAAAATTACACATTAAATAATCAAACGGATTTTATGCGTTTGGCTATTTAGAAAATTCAAAATTATGAGAAAACTAATGTTCACACTATTGGGCATTTTTGCTTTTGCGTGGGCGCAAGCACAACAAGAGCAGCAGTACACCCAATTTATGTATAACAAATTATCCATCAATCCGGGATATGCCGGAAGTAAAGATGCGATGGATATAACAGGTATCATTAGAAGCCAGTGGCTAGGTTTAGATGGTGCTCCGCAGACCCAATTGGTGAGTATGAATATGCCATTGATGAATAAGCGGGTAGGAGTGGGACTTAACTTGGTTCGACACAGCATTAGTATTTACCGTCGTTTTACGGCAGAAGCCACTTATGCTTATCGAATCCGCATGGGACGAGGAACGCTAGGGGTAGGAATACAAGGATCTATCCGACAAATCAGTGCCGATTATGCGGACGAACGATTGAGCGCCATTCAGGGATTGGGGATAGATAGCGCCATCCCCGATTTAGCACAAAATAAAATAGTTGGAAATTTTGGTGCAGGTTTGTATTATCATACCAGCAAATATTATGTCGGTATTTCAGCGCCTAGATTTTTAAAAAACAATATTGACTTTAATGACCTCGGTGGAGTGTTGGCGCGAGAAGTGCCTCACTTTTCTATCATGGGAGGACTCTTATTTGAAATCAATGAGAACTTGGATTTACAACCACAGTTATTGGTCAAATATGTAGACCACGCGCCTTTAGATGCGGATGTGAATGCGACCTTTATTTTCAAAAAGCTTTACATGGCCGGTTTGACTTACCGCACCGGCGGTTCTTCGGCAACTGGAATTGGAGAATCCATTGATTTTATGTTGGGGGCTCACATCGTCAATAATTTGTTTTTTGGCGTTTCCTATGATATGACGCTTTCTGATATAAAAGATTATAACTCTGGAAGTGTAGAAGGTGTATTGCGGTATAGCTTTGGGACTTCAGAAGGAGAAGAGATCATCAATCCTCGATTTTTCTAGAGGACGGGAAAAATAAATTTACCAAAAGCCTAAAAAAATTGATTAATTTATTTCCGTTAAATTGCTAATGCTTTTGGGTGGTGGCTAAAAACTGCCACCCAAAATTTCAAAGCATTAATCGCCATAGTTTTAGAGCAAAATCGACTTTTTGCGCAAGCTGAAAGTCAGAAATACCACCAATGAAAAAATAAAACTATACCTAAGTAGCGTTATAGCGACGCAACTTTTGATACCCGATTACTGTATTTTAGCAAAACCACACCATCCATGCATAGCTTTAAACTGCCTTTGTCTTTTCTATTCTTGGTATTCCTTTCTTTTTCTTTATCGGCACAGCAAAAGTCTAAAACCAAAGCCGCCAATAAACTCTACGAAAAAGGAAATGAAGTCGAATTGCTCAATACGACAACGATCAATACAGCGAACCTAGAATTTTCTCCCACTTATTACCTCAATGGAATTGTCTACGCTTCTTCTCGCTTTACCCAAGGAGAACGAGATGATAAAATTGATGAAACCTTCTTCGAATTATTCTATGCAGAGCTAGATGCCAATGGCATCCCAGTGCGCCCCAAAGAGTTTTCGGTAGAGGTCAATTCTCCATTGCATGAAGGGCCAGTGACTTTTAGTCGACAAGGACAAGTGATGTATTTTACCCGCAATAACTTGAAGAAAGGGATTCGCAAAGCAGATGAAGAAGGCGTCACGCGACTAAAAATTTACGAAGCACAAAAGGGGGCGGTAGATTGGAAAGATGTAAAAGAGTGTTCTTTCAATAGCGATGATTATTCTACTTGTCACCCGAGCATTAGTGCGGATGGGGAGGAACTTTATTTTTCCTCAGACATGGCTGGCGGTCATGGTGGAATGGATTTGTATAAAGTGGTACGCAGTACTGATGGTACTTGGTCGACACCAGTTAATCTAGGGCCCAAGGTCAATACTCCGAGGAATGAAGTTTTTCCATTTATCCATAGCAGTGGTCATTTATTTTTTACTTCCAATGGTCATGGTGGCGCAGGAGGTTTGGATTTATTTATGGTGAGATTAAGTAAGGCCGATAAAAAAGCAACGATCGTTAACCTCGGCGAGCCCTTCAATTCAGAAGCTGATGATCTAGGGATTATTATCAATCCAGATGGAACCAATGGTTTCTTTTCTTCGGATCGCCCTGGTGGAACAGGCAAAGATGATATCTATCGATTCAAATCGCCAAATGGTATCTGGGGAATGACCAAGCCAAGTGTGTTTCGTACAAAAATAAGAATACAGGATGCGGCTTCTCAGCAACGTTTGGCCGGAGCAAAAATTCGAGTTTTTGAAAGAACCGTTGATGGGTTTGTCAATAATGGAGAAGATTTGTACGAAGCGGTATTGGTGCCTGCGGAAGAAGAGGGAGGGAATATCACTTTTCAATTGGTTCGAAAAGATACCGAAAGTTTGAGTAAGCCAGATCGGATTTCCAACAGGAATGGAGAAGCTGAATTTGACTTTACGGGAGAACGTAAGTTCTTGATACTCGTCAGCAAGGATGGTTATACCACTCGCGAAGCAGGATTTTCTACTCAAGGAAATGAAGCGAAGGAAGAAGTGATCATCAAATTGAAAAAAAGAACTTGTGCGACCTTGTCAGGAGTCGTAAAAAATAGAGCAAGTGGAGGGCGAGTGCCAGGTGCCGTCGTGCGAATTCGAAACCAATGCAATAATACCGTAGAGACATTATTGACCACCGAGTTGGGAACATTTAATTATTGTTTGCCTTTGGGCTGCGCATATTCTATCGAAGGAGTCAAAGAAAATTATCTCAATTCGCAGGTGACGGTTTCTACCACAGATAATAATGGCAGTGATGCGATGCAGACGGAATTGCTCTTGGTTCCTGACGACAAATCAACGATCAAAAAAGGAGCTGTTATTGTCCTCGAAAACATTTACTATGATTTTGATAAATCAGATATTCGCAAAGGTGCCGCTCGGGAATTGGATGAATTATTGGAAAGGATGTTGGCTTATCCAAGTATGGAAATTGAATTTTTAGCGCATACGGATTCCAGAGGAAATGACCAATACAATTTGGAATTGTCGCAAAGGCGAGCAGAATCTGCTCGGGAATATCTACTGTCAAGAGGAGTCGAAGGCCATCGGGTAAAAGCGGTGGGAATGGGCGAAATTCAGCCACGTAATCGTTGTAAGAATGGTGTGAAGTGTAAGGAGAAAGAACACCAATACAATCGCCGCTCAGAAGTCCGTGTCCTTCAAATGGATGAGCCGGTAAGGATAAAATATGAAGAAAGTACTCCGGAACGGAATTGAGAAATGGAGTGGCAAAAAAAAGAAAACCGAATTTTCAATCTTGAAAATTCGGTTTTCTTTTTTACGGTTTTGATGGTTAGGGCTTGGCGAATTTTCGGATATATCAGCTGGTTAAGTTGTAAAGAATTAGCCTTGGTAAAATAATAGATAAAAGAGAAGTCTTATCTTGTGATCACTAATTGCATGCTACATGCAACCTTCACAGCATCCTACTGTCTCTACTACTAAATAAAGCTTAAAAACAAAATTCTATGACGGTCTCCTTTTTGTTCGAGGTCTCCCTTTGGTCGACTCAGATGCAAAATTGAAACTAGGATTTGTTTTTTGGGCAGATCTAAATCAATAAAAACCAGTGGATTACGCAAGTGTACACCGTGATATTATTGAGGCGTGTAAAAAAGGAAATCGGCAGTCCCAGTTTGAGCTGTATCGTTTGTACTCCAAGGCCATGTACAATATTTGCCTGAGAATGGTAAAGAATGACCTAGATGCAGAGGATTTACTGCAAAATTCGTTTACCGACGTCTTTACGAAGCTTGATAGTTTTGGCTATCAGTCTTCTATAGGAGCGTGGAT
>CAYQRA010000520.1:0-5257 GCA_964419315.1 uncultured Saprospiraceae bacterium
ATGTGCTTTGGTTTCTTGTAGGCAAACAATATCGTAGCCATTGTCCGCCAGCCACTGATCAAAGCCTTTTTTGAGGGCGGCGCGGATGCCATTGACGTTGTAGGAGATGATTTCGGTCATAGTATTGGTATTGATTCTTTGATGAATATTGTGTTTGGTCAAAGAACGGTTTTCTTTTTTAGATAGACAATTAAATGGTGTGGGAAATAAAATACCATAGAACTAAATATTGATTAGTATAGATATGGCGGAAAGAACTTAACTATGAAGGAATCAAATAGGGATGTTGCTTTTTAGTGGAATTTTGTTTTACTTTTTTAAATTAGGATTGTTGTCCGTGTAACGAAAGTTATATAAGGGTAATAAAATATTGTTCTTTATTTTGCGAGACAAAAATTATTTAAATTTAAATTAAAAATCATGAAATATTGTTTTTTGAGTTTTTTACTGAGTATTCTTTTCTTTGATATGAACTCTTGCACTGCTATTAAGTACAGAACTAGAGGATTTGCTTTGATAGAAATAAAAGCAGTTGATTCAACATTCAAGAAAAACCCAGGGGTTTTAGGGCTTTCTATCGCTATTGATAAAGAGAAGAAAAAAAATGGATTATGGATTGAGGTTGAGGAAGTAACCAAACCCTTGAATATGCAAAGAAGGCTTAGGCATTCTCCTATGTCTGGGTGTGAAGTTAGGACAGGCAAATGGAGTTTAAAACGAAAAAAGGCGCTGTTAAAAGAGAATGGAGAAATAAAATATAATCATCAAAGACGAGCAAGAAAATCTGATTTTGAATATTGCCTTTTTACTAGGGATCAAATTCAACCATTTTTGGAAGATTCAATTGGAGGAAGTCAAGAAAATAAATGGGTTATGCCTAATTATTTGCAAATTTCAGGAACGAAAATAAATTTCAGTAGAAACGGTACTACTAAAGGTAAGCAGTTTTCATTTAAAATAGAACCGATTCTAATTGAAGAGGAAAAGGATAATGTAAACAATGAATATTCTTATATAAAAAATGTGGCCCAAAAATTTGTACTCGACTCTTTATTGCCCAAGCCTGACTTCCAGTTAGCCATTCCATGTCCTCCTAATTGGGATGATAAGGTGAAAAGTAATTAAGGTTAAAACGAACAAAAAGTGGAAGTCTATGCAATCAACGAATTAAGTAAAACAACTTTCTGATTAGAATCTTTTGCTTTTCAAGCATAAGCTTATCTTTATCATATGTTGATAAAGTTATTAAACTATCTGTTAGTTATTTTGCTCATGTTAATGTTTACTCCTGTATGGAGTCAAATAGGAAAGGGAAGTTTGTCTTTGGAACAGTTGGGGACCGTTAATGGGTTAGAAGGAGGTTATAATGATTTTATAAAAATGGATTCGAGAGGTGAGGTGTGGATTAGCTCTACGAATGGTTTGTTTAGATATGATGGTCAAGAAGTAGAACCTTTTTTAGATCGCTCTGATAATATTCAAAGTAATTTTTTTGAGGATGCAAAAGGGAATATTTGGTTTACTACTTATCAGGAAATATATCAGTATATCAGAGAACTTAATGCAATGCAGGCTTTTAGGTTGAGTGATGAAAAGGGAATAGAGATATCAGAAAATTACCATCTTTTTTTTTTAGAGCAAAATCGCTTTCTATGGTTGAAAGCCAGTGATGAACTATTGCGATACGATACGAAAACGAAACAATCTCAATTTTTAATAAAAACGAAAGGTGTCCGATTTGCTGTTGATACGACTTCAGGTGGTGTAGTGAAAAAAATATTTGCTTGTCCTTGGTATAATGGTTCTGGGTTTGAAGAATATACTTTTAGCCAAGATGCGTTACTGCAGGATTATTCCAGTAAAAAAAATAAAAAAGAGCCCTTTGCGCAAGTTTCTAATGTTTTAATAGAAAGCGATTCTTTGGTTTGGTTGTTTACTGATCAAGGTCTTGTTCAGTACAATCCCTTAAGTGAGAATATGGGAAGAACAAGTAGAATAGAAGAAAAGACTTTTATTACCCATCACGGACTTTTATTGAATAATGATAAAATCTTGATACAGGTAGCGAATAAGGGCGTCTGGTTTTTTGATAAAAAAGTAAATGACTTTTCAAAGATGAAAACAAACCCATCTCGTGATTATGTCCGGACGCTTTATTTGGACAAACAAAACCACCTTTGGCTATCGCTTAATAATAATGAAAAAGTAGAATATCAATGGTTTCATAAAAATTATATTACCAATCCAATGGATGATGTCTTTTTTGAAAAAAAACCAGTAGTCACGTCAATGATACCTTTTAATAATCAAATTATTGGTACTACTCGGACGAATCAAATGCTTGTGTTTTCAAAGGAAAAAAGATTATTAGATGGCAAAAGGTTTTCTAAAATAAAAGAAGCGAATAGAGCAAGTTTTTCTAAATTAAAAAATTTGCAACTTGACCCTTTAGGACACTTATGGGCGTTAGCAGATAATGACGTATATAAGTATGATGAAGTGGCAAAAGTATGGACGAAATCAATCTCATTACCAAAGAAAAAACTCTTTTTTGCCATCCATTTTTCTGATCAGCAAAAACTAATTTCTACAAATGAAGGTCTATTTGAAGCCTATCGTACTGGTGGAAAATGGGAAACTAGTTCATTGCAATTATCTCAAATGAGTACTGAAAACTTAGATGTTTTCCAAATGTTCCCCGCTCAAAACAACTGCGCCTACATCCCCTACTCCGGAAAAGACCTCCTCCTCCTCTGCCCTCAAAACGACACCTTCCAAATCAAATACCAAAAAGAAATTGGGGCCGAAGTCTATTCCGTATGGGAAGACTATCTGCGCCAACGCATCTGGCTTGGTACCTCCAGCGGTCTCTACCATTATTCCTCCCAAGACCCCGCCTCCGCAGAATTGACCCTAGTCGAAGGTACCGATTCCAAACTCATCGCCGGAGTCACTGGAGATCACAATGGCGGTATTTGGGCATCAACCAACAGCGGAATTCTTTTCCACCAAAACGATACAACTTATAATTTTAGATTAGAAGATGGCTTGCCTTCCGATGCTTTCTCACTCTACACGAGCCTGACGGATAAAGAAGGAAAGATTTGGTTTGGAACCAATGATGGTCTCGTTGTTTTTCATCCAGATTCAGTGAAGGCTTATCCATATGGTCCACGGGTTGCCTTGCAAGAAGTCAAGGTCAATAATGAAGTTTGGGGCGAAGACATCAATATCGATGAGGTCAAAAAAATAGAACTGCGCTATGATGAAAATAACCTTTCTTTTGATTGGTCAAATGTCACCTACTATCTGGCGAAATACAGTAAGATGAAATACCGCTTGTTGGGCTATGATGAGAATTGGGTAGACCTAGAGAGTAAGGACAATACTCGGTTTTCTCAACTCGCTCCCAAGCAGTACACTTTAGAAATCTATGGTATTAATGCCAATGGAGTAAAAGGATCGGTTCGTCGATTATTGATCAATATTGAACCACCTTGGTGGCAAAGTTGGTGGGCGAGAATTTTGTTTCTATTGGCTTTTTTCGGAACTATCTATGGCGCTTTTCGCTGGTATGTATTGCGACAGTTAAAAGAACAACAACGGATTTTTGCTCGCCAACAAGCGCTACAAGAAGAGCGCAATCGCATCGCAGGAGAATTGCATGATGACCTTGGGGCAGGTTTGTCAATTATCCGATTTTTAAGTGGTCATGCTTTGGATGAAAAAGAATCGACTCCTGGGGTTTTTAAAAATGTCAATCGTATTTATCAATCTGCAGGCGAGCTATTGGAAAAAATGGGAGACATCATTTGGGCAATGAATGCAGAGAATGATACCTTAGAGAACTTGGTCAATTATTTTCAAAGTTATGCCTATGAATATTTAGATATCAATCGGTTGGAATGTGAGATTAAAGTTCCAGACCAATTTTCAGAGATAGAATGGAGTGGCGAGCGTAGGCGAAATGTATTACTCGCAGGAAAAGAAATTTTACACAATATTGTCAAGCATGCTAAAGCTCAAAAAGTGATGATTGCGATAAGGGAAGAGGAGCATTATTTGATGATAAAGATCAAAGACGATGGAATTGGATTTGATCCTGCTAATAAAAAACCCAATAGTAATGGTCTTAATAATTTGGAACGTAGAATGAAAACGATTGGCGGAAAAATAGATTTTGAATTTTTGGAAGGAACTCAAGTACGTTTGATTATTCCTTTGTAAAAAAAGAAGAACCATGTTGAAAATAAGTATCGTAGAAGACTTAGAAGAAATCAGAGAAACCTTGAAAGCTAAAATTGGAGATACTGCCGATTTTCAGATTTTGAATACTTATCCAGATGCAGAACAGGCTTTGCCCGGTTTATTACTTCACAAACCAGATATCGTTTTGATGGATATTGGTTTGCCCGGAATGAGTGGGGTGGAATGTATGATGAGGGTTAAAGCACATGCCTCGGACATTCGGTTTTTGATGTTTACTATTTTCGACAATGATGAAAATGTCTTCGAAGCTTTAAAAGCTGGAGCGGATGGCTATATCCTCAAGCGAGAACCAATGCCTAGGATTATAGAATCTCTTCGAGAAGTTTTTCGGGATGGTGCTCCGATGAGTCGAGCCATTGCCCGAAAAGTATTGACTAGTTTTCAAGAGGTCAAACCTAGTGCCCCAACGACAGAAATATTGACTCCCCGTCAAGTTGAAATTTTACAACAAATCTCTAAAGGACTCCCTTATAAATTAATTGGTCATCAACTTCAAATTACCGAAGGGACGGTCAAACAACACATCCATCAAATCTATAAAAAACTCCAAGTCAATAATCGCACAGAAGCAACCAATAAATATTTTGGACGCTTAGAATAGTGTTTTTTTAAATCCGTTTTCTTGCCACCTATAACGAAAGTTATAGAATTGCCCCTTTCTTTTTCCTGTTACTTTGTATTGTAATTAAAGAGGAACTAAAGATTTTTATCAAAATTTATTTTAGTCCACTCTACCACCTTCTTCAAGAATATTTTTGTTGTTCTAGGCTGTTTCGCAGACTAGGGCAGGCCAGCGTTTAGGTGCATCTAACATGCTGGGGGTGGAATATATCGACAAGTTTTCTGTCGCTGTATTCATTTTTTCACCCTTTCCCCAAGCTTCAAACCCTTGTCGGAAAACAAACCCCGCGTGTTATGACAATCCTAGAGATTATATTAATCATCATCGAGGAAACTATCCTTGGATAGATTTCTTTCGACCCCCAAC
>CAYQRA010000521.1:0-5256 GCA_964419315.1 uncultured Saprospiraceae bacterium
CGATGCCCGCATTTCCATGAGAATATCCGGTCAAAGCTTGAGGCGCCATTGGGCTTTTCCATTCCCAGGTGCTTTGTTTTTTTTCTGCTTTTTCTACTAAGAAATTACCTAGTCGAATAGCGGTGTCGAGGTATAATTGATTTTTACTTTCTTGATGGTATTTTAGTAGGATTGGAATTCCTCCGGCGGCTCCGGCAATGATGTCTAATTCGAATTCTTCGATCTCTGCGGCGCAGATTTGATCCAGTAAATCATCGCCTGCTTTTATCCAATCTTTTCGTTGTCGCATTTTTCCAACTTCCTTTAGTGAGAAAGCGACGCCCATGCGACCGCCGTGAAATCCAAAATTAGAACTCAGCGGATTATTTTCACCAAAGGTACTGAGTACCTGATTGATGCAGCCTTCCAGTAAATCTTCCAATAAGGGGTCTTCATGAAATCGAAGTAAGGTGGCTATGAAATATGCGATGCCAGAAGTGCCATTATAAAAGTCTTGAGTAAAACTTTTTTGGACTACTTGGAAGGAACCATTTACAGCATCTACGTTGTGGCCAATCCAGTTGCATCGGTCTCCGTCCCAAACGGCTTCTTTGGCCAGATGATTGCCGATATTGATGGCAGTGTTTTTAAAGTTGGTTTGCTGTTGAGTAGAATTATGGGTTGAAACTATCATGATATTTTTATTTTAGAATAAATTTTAGTGATCCAAAAAGTTGAAATTATAGTCCCAATGTGAATTGGGTTTTAGGTAAGGGTGATTAATGTCTAATCCATGCTCTTTAAAGGCATTTAAAATTTCTCCAAACTGAGCACTTTTATTATTGCGTCGCAAATAATAGGCATTCACAATACCTTCTGCAATAATCTCAGATCGACTCATTCCAAAGCTTTGATTGAGCCCCGGATCTTCGGCATAGGATAAGCCGTCACACAAGCGACGAGAGAATAAGGGAACCTCTTTTTTTAAGAATGGCTTTAATTTGACCATCATCTTTTTAATCAATTGAGTCGCTATTCTAAATTGCTTCCGCGAAACGTATAAAACGGCTCCGTCAGAACGCGTATAGAGTTCGGGGTGGTTGGTACACTTAAACATAAAAGGTACCCGGTAATGATTGAAAAGTTGGGATACTTGTTCTACTAAATATTTCGCTCCTTCCGCTTCAATATTCCAATAGAATCTTCCAATCTCTTCGCCAGTAGGCATCAGTGCTTCACTATTGACATGGTAAAAAGTAGGTTGTGCTTCTCGGTATTCTTTGGTTCGTTTGATGTTCACCAGAGTATTGACATTGAGCGCGGTCTCTGTAGGATTGGCCATCTCATAAGAATTGGGAATCAATTGACGAACGTCTCCATTTTTTTCTACAAAGGCATTGCCTTGAGGATCTAAGGCATAAACTCTCCAAGAAGCATCTACGCCATCGGAAGAATGATTGTGTGCAGACAATTCATCAATAAAAGCATCTCGACCTCCTTGATTAGGAACTTGATGATGACTTTCCCAAGATTTCATCCCTTTGGAATGTACCCGGCCTTCTACATAGAAAGCACTGTAAATTACTGCCGATAACTGACTTTTTAAATTGACTTTTAATTGATCTTTTTGTCCCGTATTGGCACCAAAGTTTTCCAGTGGCTTGTCCCATTTTTGATAAGGTTGTTGGTAAGCGACATGCACCTGACGGTCAAACACCGTAAAGGAGTAATCGTCGACAATACTTACTGCCTTAGAGATAGCCTTGATCTGATCTTTAACGGACTGGTTCATAAGTTTTGATTTTAGGTTGAATAATTTGGGCAACCAAGTTTTCTGAATTTTGCATTAGCGAATGACTGATCTGTAAAATCTTAATCACATTTGCTTGTAACTGTTGGGAATTCATATTGTGTTCGAAGGCCGTTTGAATCAAACGCATTCCTGCAAATTTGATCGTTTTGTTTAATGCTTTCGAATTGCTTGCCGTATCGAATTTTTGCAGTTGGCTATAAGTTTCCCAAAGAATTTTGATCTCTTCCAAGTTTTGGGTCATCTGTACTTCGCTCAGATTATTGGAGGCTTGATATGGCGTGGCAGCCGTGTGTTTAATAATCTGACTAACAAACAAGGATTGAATAAAACCCGCGACATCCCATAGTGGATCACCAATGTCAGACAACTCCCAATCAATGATTTTCAAAGTACTTGGATCTTGTTCATTTTGTAAAATGAAATTGACTCCTTTGATATCACCATGGATTAAACTAGAAACTTCATAAAGCTTTCCATTGTCTTTCATCAAATTCAAAAAGCTTTCATTCTTCTTTAAATAATCTACCACAGGACTTTGACCATACATTGACATGGCATTCGATTCTGGGGAAAGCGCAAACTGGAAAGTCCAAGGCAATTGGCGCATAAAAAATTGTACCGCCCGATTGGTCATGGTCTGTTCCTCCAATTTGAAATGAAAAGAAGACATGATTTTAGCGGCTTGTTTTAAGAGCGCAGGACTCATTCCTTCTTGCGTTTGATATACTTCTTCTAAGTTTTTTGCCTCTGGCAAATACTCCACTATAAGCACCTGCTTCTCCGGATCATAACCATAATACTCTGGTACATACTGAGCGAGATTAGCAAAAGTTTTTTCATTTTTTATCAACCACAAACAAGTCGCATCCTTCTGTAAAAAATAAGTATTCTGTGGATCAAAATTGACCAACTGTTTTACAAAAAGACTCTTATTGTTTTTGATGTGAATTTTAAAAATAGCATTCCTGTTTTGCGTCTGAGTAACCATGAAATCTCCATCGACGACAGACTTCGGTTTTAGCAAACCCTTTTCCATCAGGAAGGCACTGATATTTTTTATCGTGAGTCTCATTTTTATTATTTGTTTTGAAAAAATAGGGTGGCAGCATTCACTGCCACCCAGGAATAAACCCATAATTCTTACTTGATTAGCAAGAACTAATTTTTATACATTAACCGTGATGGTAATGGTATTTACAATCGTATTGGTTACGCCACAAAATACGCCGCTAATTCCCTGCGCCTGCGCCACTCCCTGAGGAGGACAAGTCGCCAGAGGATGAGTCTGTGGACAAAAAGCGAGAACGGATGGAACTATCGTTTGCGGTTGTGGTCCCGTACCAGCAGGA
Organism: uncultured Saprospiraceae bacterium; assembly: GCA_964419315.1. GTDB lineage: Bacteria > Bacteroidota > Bacteroidia > Chitinophagales > Saprospiraceae > CALLVY01. The sequence continues at coordinate 3,142 of CAYQRA010000521.1, forward strand.
GGACATTGTCCAATCGGCTGAGTGATCGTCGTGTAAAAACAAATCGGTGGTTGCGTAACACAACCTATCTGCGTCTGTATCGTCGGTCTAGGACAACCATTTAGAGTAACAATAGTATTCACTGGTCCAGTTTGCGTACATACCGTAGCCAAAGTTTGATGTGCTACCGTGGTAGTCGGAGACATTGCTGCTTGTGCCTGAGCTCCTACCGTACATGCATTGGTATGAATACCGGTGCAATTTGGCGCCGCAGTAGGACAAATGTTGGTATTAATTCCTCCACAAATAGGTGGCGCAGTCAGTACTGTTACCGCTTGTGCTTGGGCACCTTGTGGAGTAGTGACGGTCGTTGTCGGCTGAATAACCGTTTGTGCTTGTGCACAAGTAGCTTTTGTAAAACAACCACCGATCGCAGTAGCCAGACAGGCAACAGGAATGATAGAAATCGTACCAATTGTTCCTTGTGCTTGAGCAGGACTACCTACTGCAGCTTGTACCGTGGTAGTTGCGGTCATCGTTGGTGCATTAGGAGGGCATCCAATAGACTGAGGCATGCATAAGGTCGTAACTGGATATACCGTTTGTGCTTGAGCTCCTCCTTGTAATGTTCCAATGGTTGGAGGTGGACAAATATAACACATGGTATTAGCGGTAGGATGTGTAGTTGGATTAATAATGGTTTGAGCAGCTGCTCCACCACAAGTAATCTGAGTACAGGTAGTTGCGATCGTATCACAGGTCGCTCCTACTGTTCTTCCACCATGATTACAAACCGGATTTGCAAAGGTGTCACCTACCGCTTGTGCACCAGCAGCATTACAACCGGCAATAATCGTAACAGCACAGGCCGTTGGAATAATAGAACAAATTGCCCCTGTTATTCCTTGTGCCTGAGCGGCAGGAGGAGGACAATTATAAAAAGTTGGTTGCACCGTGGTCGTCGCCGTATTACATCCAAGGTAAGCAGTTGGTCCCACAATTGTTTGCGCCTGTGCTCCTGCAGGACAATAAGGAGGAGCATGGGAAGTAGGAGGAACCATTACGGTTTGTGCTTGGGCAGTAATTGTTTGCACCGTGGTCGTCGCCGTATTACATCCAAGGTAAGCAGTTGGTCCTACAATGGTTTGTGCCTGAGCTCCTGCAGGACAATAAGGAGGAGCATGGGAAGTAGGAGGAACCATTACTGTTTGCGCTTGGGCAGTAATTGTTTGCACCGTGGTTGTAGCAGTGTTACATCCTAGGTAAGCAGTTGGCCCTACTATGGTTTGCGCTTGTGCACCAGCTGGACAGAATGGGGCTGCATGAGAGGTAGGCGGATAAACGGTTGTTTGTGGTTGGGCAATGGTGCCTTGGTTGCAAACGAATGGAATACCCGTTACCATTTGTGGAGCAGCTGCTTGACACATAGTCTGGGTAGGTTGAATGATCGTTTGTGCCTGAGCACCAGGTCCACAAACAATGGGAATACCCGTACAGGTGATGATAGTGGCGGTTTGTGCTTCTTGCGCCACATTTAATGGAGCGCCGGGGGTAGGACAGGCTGGGTTTACGGTGTGTACACATACCACAGGCATCGTTGGACATGGTGGCACAAATGTAGGAACAATCGTTGCTGGGCCTGCTCCCGGAGGTGGGCACATCGGCGGCATCATGGTGAGTAAGGTCTGTGCATTAGCAGCTTTGTTTTCTGCTGGACATGCACCGGGCATCCAGGTACAATAGTAAGGCATCGAAGGAGCCACTTTTAACCCGTGGTCGAGTTCTTCGGATGCACTTTCACTTTTGACGGTCTCTTTAGCTGAACTCTGTTTTTTAGAGGTTGCCATAATTAATGAAAATTTGAGGTTATAAAATTAGGTTTAAAAACTATTTAGGGCTGATCCAGATGGGATCAGGAAAAGCAAAGTGGGAATGGATTTTATCCATTGGAACTCCTTTTTCTATTTTTCTTTTTTGAATAATTCCAGTAATTTCTCTCCGATCGGTGAGCCTAGGCCAGTCGCTGGATTCCAGTAAGGAGCGGCGGGATAATAGCCGTTGTTTCCTTGGGTGATTCGGGAAAAACCTTGGTTGGCAAATTGGTAGAGCCAGGTGTTGACAAAACCTAGTCGAGTA
>CAYQRA010000522.1:0-5255 GCA_964419315.1 uncultured Saprospiraceae bacterium
TTGGTGCAAAAATCCTTCATTTTTATCACATAAAACTATTTTAGAATAAACTCTATTAAACTATTTTAATTTTATCCAATTTAACTATTAATGATGCTGCCTGTGCGATCCAAGCCAAAGTTAAAACATCAGCGTTTGGACAGCGTCCTTAGAGCGACATTGTCAAGAGCTTAGTCATCATTTTAGCACTAAATCCGCTATTACTGAAAGCTTTTACTTAAATTGCAGCCAAAGCTAGAATTCCGAACGACAAGATCTACAAATCATTTCAAAAGTAACAAAAGAAATCTTAAGAAATGCCCAGGATAAGATAGTTATTAATGGTAATTTCTAGAGAATCATAAAATACAATAGACCAATGAAAAACCTATTCTTCTTTCTAGCCTTTGTTTTTTCTTCTTCCCATTTATTCGCCCAAGCTACCGAGGTTTTCACCTTTGAACATGATGGAATCGAAAGAGAATACTTTTTATTCCTACCAACTGGATATGACGAAAGTCAGTCCTTACCAGTGATTTTTAATATGCATGGAATCACTTCTGATTTTGGAGAGCAGTATACCTATACTAGCTTCTTTGGAGGCTTCAATGAGCTGGCCAATGCCAATAACTTTATCCTCTGCTTTCCCAATGGTACCAAAATTCCTGATGAAACCGGCTTTGAGTGGAATGTCGGATTTTCTTTTTCCAATAGCACCGCAGATGACGTTGGTTTTATTGATCAATTGATTGATACCTTACACAGCAATTATAACATTAATCTGGATCGCGTATACGCGACGGGAATGTCCAATGGTGGCTATATGGCCCTTAAACTTGCTTGTGATTTGACCCATCGTTTTCAGGCAGTCGCCTCGGTAACGGGTACGATGGTGCCGGAAGAAATGGCGATCTGTAATCCTTCCAATACGATTCCCGTGCTACAAATTCACAATACTGCTGATTTGGTGGTCGGCTATGATGGATTCGATTTTGGGGTGTCGATAGACGAGTTATTAGAAAAATGGCGCAATGAAAATTATTGCGATGCAAGTGTCGTCGACAGCCTCACCTTACCAGATACCGATCCTAATGATGGATCTACAGTGGATAAGTTTACTTGGAATGACTGTCAGGGTAATCGACAGGTAGTACATTTTAGAGTAAATGGTGGAGCACATACTTGGCCAGGAGCAGGATTGATTTTTGACGACACCAATCAGGACATTAGCGCCAGCGAAGAAATCTGGAAGTTCTTTGATCAATTCCAAACACCAATTGCGGTGGGAACTGCGGATCAAAAGCCAACACAAATCGGTGCCTCTATTTTACCCAATCCATTTGACGATCAACTCTTGGTACAATCAGAAGCATCGCCTTTACAGTCTATTATTTTGTACAATGCATTGGGCAAAAAATTATTGGATCGACAAAACATAAATGCCTTCCAGTATCAAATCGATCAATTGCAATTGGTACCGGGTGCTTATTATGTACAGGTAAGAAATGAAGTAGGTGTAGAGGTCATCAAAGTGATTAAGGATAAATAATACGGATTGAAAAAAGACAAATGAAACGACTTCATTTATTCGAATTTGAAGACCAACAATGGTTTCCAAAAAGCATCAGAAATTATGGCACAGACTTTTTACAATTTGTCGCCAATCACCAAATGGATTTGTATAAAGGCATCCTTCCTATCTTAGAAAAAGGACTCTCTAAGGTGCAGAATAAAACAGTGATTGACCTAGCTTCTGGAGGTGGTGGTCCTTGGTTAAAAGTAGCCGAAAACCTTCGAAAAAATGGAACAGAATTTAAAGTAATCCTGACCGACTATTTCCCCAACATTGATGCTTTCAAAAAAATGGAAGCTCAAGGAAATGGACAATTTTCTTTTCGCTCCGACCGCGTTAGTGCCTTGGAAGTTCCCAATGATCTCAAAGGCTTTCGAACTCAGTTCTTGTCTTTTCATCATTTCCCCCCCGAGGAGGCTCAACAAATATTACAAAACGCAGTAGACCAAGGAGCACCAATCGGAATTTTTGAAGCACAAGAAAGAAATATTCTTACCCTAATCCAATTTGCCCTTTCTCCAATCAATGTACTTTTGTCAACTCCTTTTATTCGTCCTTTTAAATTGGGGCGATTGCTGTTTACTTATCTTATTCCAATAGTTCCTCTGTTTGTCTTATGGGATGGTTTGGTGTCTGTTTTGAGAACTTATTCGGTAGCAGAGATGGAGGAAATGACCCAACGCTTAAACAATAGCGATTCTTTTAAATGGGAAATCGGGAAGACTAAAAATGGCCCAGTGACCAATTTATATCTACTCGGCTACCCTATTCAAGATTAAAGAAAATCTACGATAAAATGAAAATCAAATTAACCAGTTCCCTACTCTTTGTTTGTCTATTATTTAGCATTTCCTCTTTTGCCCAAAAAAGCTACGGTGACCTTTATCATCCAACAGCAGACGCAGCAGCTGATATCACGGCCATGACCGCAAAAGCCAAAGCAGAAAACAAACACCTCATTTTACAAGTAGGGGGCAATTGGTGTGGCTGGTGCTACCGCTTCCATGATTTTGTCGCCCAAAATGATACCCTCCAAGGAATAGTGAATGATCATTTTCTAGTCTATCATCTCAATTACAGCAAAGAAAATCTAAATGAAGAGCTCCTAAAGAAATACCGTTTCCCGCAGCGTTTTGGATTTCCAGTTTTTGTAATCTTAGATAGCGATGGCCAAATTCTTCATACCCAAGATAGTGCTTTGCTCGAAAGTGGCGATGGGTATGATTCGAAGAAAGTAGAAGGTTTTTTTAGATCTTGGACTGCGGAAGCATTGGATCCTGCGACTTACGAAGAAAAAAAATAGTATTGGTTTTGCTTTTGGAATTAAAAGCCAAGTGAAACAAAATCGTTTTTCTAGCGGTATAAAGAAGAAAAGCCATCAAAATGCTAAAATCAATTGTTTCTTCTTTACTGCTTATTTGTTTGATTTTTGGATGTAAAACTTCCGACTCCCCACAGAGTCAAACCAGTACTCCGGTAGAAGAACAAAGGCAGTCTAGCCTTACTCAGAGTACTCCTGTCCTAACAACAGAATTGGATCAGGAAACCCAACATAAGTTTGACGCCTTTGTCAAACAAGGGGATACCAACTATGCGGAAGGTAATTTCCGAGAAGCCCTCAACTTCTACAAAAAAGCCCAAAGCATTGCGCCCAACCAGTTGGGAAATGATAAATTGATTGCTTGTATCAAAGCCCTACAAGAACCTTCCACTCGCAGAAAATAAGTACTTTGATTCCTATTCTAAACCTAAAAAATTGGATTAATAAAAGCATTAATTCCCTGTTTTTCATTGATAAAAAGAATCACAAGAAAACCTTAATCAACTCTTAACCAAGCACTTAACTTCCTCACCTTTCAATTTTTTTATTGGATTTCCTTAATTTTCAATATCCTCGGTACCAATAAAAACCCTTATTTTCGTATTGTTAAAAGAAAAAATTGCATTTCCCAATTTCCAATTTCACCCTAGGATTAGAGATTAACTTTCTTTTCTGCTCTCGAAAAGTATTGATCTCGGTCTGTGGATGCCGGATTATCACAATTTTTTTTTAACAAAAGCCATCAACTTACTTAGGCTATAAAAAATTCGAATCATGAATCAAACAAAACCACAATTCCATATTCGTCTACAACGAATATTGCTTCTACTTTCTCTTTTCCTCTCTTCTCAAATCAGCTTCGCACAAACGTTTTATCAAACCTATCCGAATTTTGATAACATGCGTGCTTCTGATTTGGACATCACTGCTGACGGTTATTTAATAGCTGGTTCAGAGTTTGATTTTCAAGATCCAAATTTCAATTGGAACCTTATCAATACCAATGACCTTGGAGAATCTACTAGCGAAAACTCTTATAATTTCCCTTCCCTTGGTTTTAGATCAAGTTCGATTCTTTTGGACGATGGAACATTCCTAATTTCCTATGTTATCGACGATTCCCCTCCCTTCCGATCTCAATACGAGCATAGAGCTGCAAACGGGACGCTTTTAGATGAATTTTCTATTCCATACCCAAGCGGTGCGGGTATTTTCGGTACTCCTAGAATGGCTCAATTGTCAGATGGATCAATCTACATTATCAAAAACTATAGTGCAGAAAGCCTGACCGGACCTCCAGACCAAAAGCACTTTATCTACGCACAATATGACCTAATAGACGATGACTTTATTTTTCAAACTGATATTCTTTGGTCTACCAATTCCATTAGAGTAAGCATTCCTAGTATTCAAGAAACTAGTGATGGAAAACTACTAGTTTATGTTTATGACGAATCCTTGGTAAACAGACACTATCTCATCAAACAAGAAATCGATGGGACAGAAATTTGGCGAACAACGGCCTCTACTCTCGAACGTCCAGTCACTGAATTAGTGACTTCCACTTCCGGAGGAGCATGGTTCACTATTAAAGCATTTAATACCACTCAATTTGTCAGTAGCGATGGTACTCAATCCAACTCCGTTAATCTTGCTGCTTTTCAAAACCAAATACAGGCAGAGGCGCTAATAGAAGGTATCATACCTCGCCCAGATGATGGTGCCTTACTTTTAGGTACCGCTACGCCAGTCGGTTCTTCCACACGAAAGGTTTTTACCCTTCAGGTATCCAAAGAAGGAACGATAGAACAATCTCGTATTTTTGATATTCCCAGCCCAGGCCCTGCTGATTTCAGCAAAGGCTATTATCTTTCAGATGGTTATGTTATAACTGGTTATTTTGGAACAGGGATTCCATTCCTATTGCGCTTAAATGCAGATGGCGAATTAGAAGATACTCCTGAATTTACGGACCTCGAACTTCGTATAACCGGAACAGATCCTAGTCCAGATATTTACAACTTTCACAGCATCACTGTGGATGTTGAAAACAAAGGAAATATAGCCGCTACAAATGTAAGTGTTGACATCCCACAGCCGACTAGCAGTGTCTATCAAGGTGGAAATGTTTTTACCGCTAGCCAAGGAGATTTCAATTGGTCGGGCGATAAAGTATGGACCGTCGGCACTATTGAAGCGGGAGCTACCGCGAGCATTAGCATCAATTATTTTAAAACAAGTAGTGACCCTTTTGGTCAGTATGCAGAAGTTGCTACCGCTGAGGGACAAGACCTCGATAGCAGTCCAGGAAATGGCAATGGCGTAGACCCACAAGAAGATGATGAAGGAATTTATGGTGCCTCTGCCATTGATTTTTCTGTG
>CAYQRA010000523.1:0-5252 GCA_964419315.1 uncultured Saprospiraceae bacterium
GCGGCCTGCCTGCCGGCAGAGGCAGGTTCCTTAGCTTAATGCTCTGTATAGCCTCCCGTCCGCTTTCGCGGTTCCTTCGCTTAATGCACTGTCGTGCATTACCCTGCGGGATCGCTCAGTCATCCTGCGGGATCGTTCAGTTATCGAGGCACTTCTATTTTTTTGATGATTTCATTGACCACTTCCTTGGTGGTGTAGCCTTCCATTTCTCGTTCTGGTGTCAAAATAATCCTGTGATTGAGCGCAGGATAAGCGACTGCTTGAATATCTTCTGGTGTTACAAAATCTCTTCCAGACATCGCAGCCATGGCTTTTGATGTTTTCATGATTGCTAGAGACGCGCGCGGAGAAGCCCCTAAGAACAAATCACCATTATTACGGGTATCGTGAATAATGGCAGCAATATAATCCAAGAGTTCGTCTTTGATATGGACTTGCTCGATTAGGCCTTGACAGACTTTGATGTCTTCTGCGGAGCAGACCGCTTGCACCGCTTCTTTCTGTGTATTCCTAAAATCTTTTCGGAAGCGATAAAGAATGGCTTTCTCCTCTTCTAGGTCAGGATATTCCATATTGATTTTAAAAATAAATCGATCCAGTTGTGCCTCCGGAAGTTTATACGTTCCTTCCTGTTCAATTGGATTTTGGGTAGCAATCACAAAGAATGGAAATTCCATCGGATAAGTTTCGCCATCCATCGTCACTTGGTATTCTTCCATGACTTCAAACAAAGCCGATTGAGTTTTTGCAGGAGAACGATTGATCTCATCGATGAGTATGATATTGGAAAAAACGGGTCCTTTACTAAAAGAAAATTCCGTCGTTTTTAAATTAAAAACGGTGGTTCCAACGACATCTGTAGGCATCAAATCTGGGGTAAACTGAATCCGAGCAAAGTCTACACTCATCGCTTGAGCGAGGAGCTTGGCCAGCAAAGTTTTAGCAATCCCCGGTACTCCTTCCAGCAAAACATGACCACTAGTAAATAGCGCAGCCATCAATAAATCCATTGCTTCCTGTTGACCAATAATCACTTTTCCCAATTCTCCTTTTACCTTAGTTAGCACTTGATCGAGTGGACTAAGATCGAGGCGATTGACTTCCCAACTTTGTACGGGAGGTGTTTCTGGCAAAACGGGTTGTTCGGGCAAATTAACTTCCGGTTGGCTTTCGTTATTCTCCGGAATCTCGTTGAGATCTTCAATATTCATTGAGTTATTTTTTTCTTATATAAAGGGGCTCTTATAACAAATCTATTTACAATTTTTATAAAACAAGTCTAATACCTGATGGAAATCCACCATGGTTTTTTCGGATACAAAATCAGATCCATTGATGTTTTTGTTCATCAGCAAAATCTTTTCGATTACTTCTTTGGGCACTTCTGAGCGCGCTACTAATTTGGGTATAAAATCCGTTTCTGTCGGACTGACATTGAACTTGTATCGTTCTCTGGTAAAATTCCGAAACAAGCGCATTTTCTGTAAAGATAATTTGCGATGATCGTTTTGTAAAAAATACAAGCGGCCAATGGTAGAAATAAATTCCAGCGAAGTATTGGTATTTTCTTCCAAAACCGGAATGACTCTTTGCTTGCGTTTGGAACTAAACAATAAGTACAGTAGACCAAGCACCAAGGCCAAGTACCAAGCCCATTTCAAACTAGTTTGTGCCAGCAAATATTTTAGCGGACTTTCAGAAGCACGGCGCTCCCCGTTTCCCTCCATCTGATTTCTCCTGCGACCAACTTCTTCTTCTGTTCTGCTATAGCTATCCCAGTAGATAGGACCATCCTCTAGATGGGAAAAAACCTTGGCAGCATAAGCGAGACCTAATTCATCCAATAATTGCAAGTTTGTAAAAGCCAGAGGATTGGTGTGTAGATAAAAAACACCGTCTCCGTATTCTTTTTTCACAAAATTGATATAGCCTTCATCGATGCCTCCCAACTCTACCAAACTATGTTCTTCATCACAAAAGAAAATACTATCAATGTAATGCCATCGATAAGGTTTGGTCGATCCATATTCTAAAAACTTATAATCATAGCCCAGACTATCCGCTAGATCCTTATGAAATACATTTAAAGAAACCAGTGTATCCTCCATCGAATAATAATCATTCCAATAGATCTCTTCATAGCATTCTTCATAAATATAATCTCCCATCAAATCATAGGGAATGGTCTTACTCGCGATAAAGGCATTGCCTCCTTTGAAGACAAAATTTTCCAAGCTCTCTAAACTTAAAGAATCTAGATAAATAGCCTCTCCTATAAATACATAATTTCCTGAAGTGATACTATCGCCAAAAGACTCGCCAACAGATTTATCCAAGGCTTGCATTTCTTCATTGGGGAAATAATCTTCCAAGAGTTGATTAATCACAAAAGTTCCGTAGGGAGCTTTGCTTGTTTCCTCGTAGGTTTCTGACCAGCTATAGCGACGCCCATTCTTTTGCATGTAAATGAAAAAGATCAGTAGTAGCAAAGCCACCACTCCAAAAATCACAAATGGCCTTTTGTCATCCATTTTGTTTCGCTATTGCTTCTTGTTTACCTTGCTGGTGTACCGTTTGGATCAGTGTTTCGTAGCGAGGTTTTAATGCTAAAAAATCAAATTCCGTGAGTTGGCGATTGCCATACCAACTGCGTTCAAAAATAGTGGTTAGTATTTTAAATTCTGGAAGATAAGATTGGGTGCTTAGTTCTCCAATGTAAGCCCTATTGGTTTTATCGCGTTTCCAGCGAATCATTTTGCCCAATGATAATTCCTTGATGATGGCTAGGTAGTACAATCGAATCGCTAGATTATAATTGTTTTGGGCAATTGCTTTCTTGATAAATTGATCTAAATCCGATTCGTGGATATTGTCTTCAATATTAACTAGGTTGATTTCCAAGTCTGTAGCCTCGATTCGACGGCTCCGCGGCTTGCCCAAGCCTTCTGGCCCAAGAAAACGAGCGATGATCAAGGCGACAATAAATAGCCCAGCCGCGATGATCAAAAACTTGAGGATCATCGCACCAATAGCCGATCCATTTTGATTCGTTTCAAAGATTCTTTCCTCTCGCTTTTGCGATTGTCCATCGGTGAAGAAATTTTCGTCTTCGACTCGCTCTCCCCTCACCGATTCACTATAGTCAATGCCTTCGATGACTTCGCCCCAATTGGCCTCAGAAAAACGATGCTCTTGCTGTCGGCTACCATAATAATCCTCTCTAGGGAAGACGGTAAAATCTTGAGCATACAGCTCTCCAACGATTCCTAGTAAAAGGATCATCAAAAAGAAAAACTGCAAAATTTTATTCCAATGCAAATTATCTAATTTGATTCTTTGATTTTTTCCGTGCCGGAATCCGTCAAAGAAGTTGTCATTTTTGAATTAATATTCTATCCCTTCTTTCGCCATTCCTTGAATCCGAGTTCCGCTACCGATATGTTGGATTCGATCCAATAAGCCAGGTGCTTCATGGATTTCCAACAAAGTATAATAGAGTAAGATCATGCCTTTTAGATACATCACCGAGATCAAGCACATCATAAATACTCCAGTAAAAGTAGCCATAATCGTTTGAATGCGCGTCAGCGTCTCTTGATCAAAGGCAATATTCCAAGTGATGACCTCAAAGTACAACCACAATAGGGAGGAATTTAGTATTGAAAAGAAAACCAACGAAAGTGCCCCCAATAAAAGAGACAAACCCAAACCTCGGCCATATTGACCTTGCAAGAGGGCGATAGAACGACCAAAAGCGTCTAGCAAATTTTTGCCTTCTACATAGGCGACATACATCCACAATAAAAGAAAAGGAGAGAAAAATAAGAAGATATAAGCCGACAAAGAGCTGAGATAAGTAAAAACCAAAACTAGAAGTAAACTGATGAATCCAATTTTAAAAATATTGAACCAAACAGAACTGCCGACAATTTCCACTTTATTATTTTTCACAATCCCTTGCGATACGACTTGCAAGGTTACCAGACTCATCAGGGTATAGACTAATAAATTGGCTAGCGTAAGCTGTGTATAATTGACATTAAAAAGTTGCATGACTATTTCGAAGGAGAACAAGGCATCCAGGCCACTGGTAAACGTAAAGGGTTCTTCTCCGCCAATTGGAACAAATGGGAAAATGGCCAAACAATACAAAGCGGCTGCCCCCATGGCAGTAAGCGCAATGCTCTGGAAGTGTTGTCGATAGAGTACAAAAACATCTGAAAAGATTTCACTGACATTTTTGATGCTATCCGTTTTAATAAACCGTTCTCGATCTGGGGGCAATTGATTGCCTTTTATCCTTTTCCGAAATCCTTTGCGTGCTTTATAGACTGGATAATAGACAAAATACCCTAAGATAAAAGCCAAGCAAGCCAGAATAAAAACCAGTCGAATACTATCTGGAGTTTCGGTATATCGGGTAAAATAACCTTCGATAAAACCTGCGATAATAAAGATCGGAACAATTCCAACCATGATTTTCAAGCCTCTGCGTGCCGAAATCTGGAAAGACTGTAAGCGACTAAGCGTACCGGGAAAAACCAAGCCCAAGCCCATGGTGATACCTGCGGCACCGGCGATGACAATCGCCGATATTTCTAAGGTGCCGTGCATCCATATGGTGAGGGCACTTTCTTTTAGTAAACCATGATCGTAAAAAAAGTATTGAAAAGCACCAACCATAATCCCGTTATTGATCAAAATCGCAATAGAACCGATCACGAAGAATACCCCGAGTAAAAAAGTAAGAAAGGCAACTTTTATATTATTGATGGTGATGCCGAGCGAAGAACTAAATTGTCCGCCTTCTTTATAGACTTTCATTGGGTCTCCCGATTCGATATTTTCAATCGTCATATCCACATAGCTATCTCCGAGCATCACCCGAGGAAACTCAGGGTCCATCGCGCTGGATAAAGCACCAATCGCCAAGGCTAATAAAAATACAAAAAAGGAAATCCGGAAAGCGATTCTCGATTCATAAACCAATTGTGGCAATTCGTCGGTCCAGAAAAAAGACAGACGACTCAATCGACTTTTCTTATTTTTGTAAATGCTGTAGAAAATCTGTTGCGCGAGATTATTAAGATATACCCTTACCGAGCGGTTGGGGTAGAAGGTACGAGAGTAGGATAAGTCGTCGGTGATTTGAACAAAGAGGTCGATTAATTTATCTGGATCCTTGTCATTACTTTCCACAATCGACTCAAACTCTTTCCATTTGTCTTTGTTCTGCTTTATAAAACTCGTTT
>CAYQRA010000524.1:0-5246 GCA_964419315.1 uncultured Saprospiraceae bacterium
AAATGGCTAACTTTACAGAAGAGAATTAAAGACCGATGTAATAGATTGCCCAAGCGCAATACCTTGTAAACTAAATTTTTTCTAATGATTTTAGCAATTGGGACTCGAGTAAAGTTGAAATATACAGGCGACGAAGGAGTTGTTTCCGCCTTATTGGGCGATGGGATGGTACAGGTCTTATTGAATGATGGAGACGAAATCCCGGTCGCTTTGGAGGATTTGATTCGGCCAGAAGAAGTCCGGAAAGGGATAAAAGCCAAAGTCGTACAAATACCCAAACCGCCAAAACCAGCCCCACCTCCTTTCCCGGAGGCCATGCAGCAATATGCGGTACTAAAAAGCATGGGCATCCAATTGGGCTTTTTGGCAGAAAGCAATGAAGCAGGTATGACCGATCATTATAAGATGTACTTGATTAATGATACTTCTTACGCAAGCCTTTTTTCCTTTGGCTTGAGCTATAGTAAGCAAAGTAGCCATCATCCAAAAATCAATGATAAATTGGGAGCCAATGCAGTCTTCTTTTTAGGAGAGTTGCCGTTTACTGCATTGAATGACCTGCCGGAGGTAGCCATCGAATGTTGGCAAATCACGACCGCTGGAACGGGGAAACGTTTGCACAAAAAAATAAAAATTAAGCCGAAGCAGTTTTTCAATAATGTCCTTACCGCGCCTATTCTTAACAAACAGGTTCATCATTATCGCGTTTTTGAATCTTTTGATACACCTACAGAAGACAAGGGAGAAGATTTAAAAGCCTACACCAAAAGAAAGGTCAGAACGCCACGACCAGCAGGTTACGATCAAAGGAATTTCACTAAAAATGAAATTGCAGAATATGCGAATTTCGAATCAGATATTGATTTGCATATTGAAAACCTTACATCTCAGTCCATCAAAAAAATGTCTAATGCGGAAATTCTACGCATTCAATTGCAAGCTTTTCAGGAATACCTTCGCAAAGCCATTCAATTAAAAATGGATCGGGTGTTTATTATTCATGGATTGGGAAAAGGAAAATTGCGCAATGAGATTGCGACGCGCTTGATGAAACATCCTGAAGTGGTGACTTTTAAAAATGAGTATCACGCCAAGTATGGTTATGGCGCTACGGAGGTGATTTTGAAGTGAGCGTTTTTTGTTTCGCGCAAATCGTTTTTGTTTCCCGCAGATCGCGCAGATCGCGCAGATCGCGCAGATTTCGCAGATTTCGCAGATTTCGCAGAAAACAAAGCAATAAATCTGCGCAATCTACGGGAAACCTTCTTGTTCCTAAATTTGATCTTTTGCACTAGGCCAAAAGGCTTCAATTAGAACCGATTTTTTTCTAAAGAGCAGAGAAAAAACCTTCCACTTGCTCCGCGAATTCTAGTAAATTTTTTACACGCAAATCAAATTGTAAAGCTATTGCCTGCTCTACATCTTCGGGTTTACTTTCTACAAAAACGGTTTTCATTCCTAGCGGTTTCCCAAAGTTCATATCCGAAATAGAATCACCTACTATGATACTTTTTGCAAAATCAATATCGGCAAAGTCGGCCTTGGCCCAATGGGCCATCCCCGGATTGGGCTTGCGACAGGGGGAATTATTTTTGGCGAGGTTGGGACAAAAATACACCGCCTCTATGCGCCCGCCATTGCGGGTCACTTCGCGGAGCATGTAAGCATGGACTTTTTTCAAATCCTCTTCCGTCATCAATCCTTTTCCGATTCCTTGTTGGTTCGTAACGACTATGATTCTTTTAAAATAGGTGGCCAATTGTTGTAAAGCTTTTAAGCTACCTTCCGCAAACTGAAACTCCTCGGGAAAGCGAACATAAGCCCCCGGAAGTCGATCATTGATGACGCCGTCGCGGTCGAGAAAAAGGGTCCAATTGGCAAATGGATTTGGCACTATTAAAAAGGTATTAGATAAGCGGTTTGAAGATGGCAGTTTCCACCATTTCGCAGATTAGATGTCCGACCATCATGTGAGCTTCCTGACAACGCGGCGTATCCAAGGTAGGCATACGCAGCAAATAGTCGCATTGCTTAGCCATTTTACCTCCTGAAGCATTGGTCATACCGACCACGAGAATAAATCGTTTTTTGGCTTCTTCGATGGCTCGTAAAATATTGGGGGAATTGCCAGAGGTAGACATGGCGACTAAAATATCTCCTTCTTGTCCTTTGGATTTGAGGAGTCGGGCGTAGACTTCGGCAAAAGAATAATCATTGGCGATGGAAGTCATGGCAGAAGAATTGACATGGAGGGCTTCGGCATAAAGCGGTTCTCGATCGAGGTAAAAGCGGCCGGAAAGTTCGCAGGCTAGATGCTGGGCATCAGCAGCAGATCCTCCATTGCCACAGAAAAGAATTTTTTTACCTCCTTGCAAAGCGATGGTCATAATGGTGGCTACCGTTTCTACCGTCTCCAGCAATTGGTCGTCTTGTAAGATTTGTTGTTTGACCAAGATACTTTCGGTGATGAGTTCTCTAATCCTTGGGTTCATGTGTATATTCTCTAGATTTTGGGAAACCCAAATAGGGTAAAATTCTTAATTCTTATTTTCCGTATCTCCAATTCTTTTTTCTATCAAATAAGCATTTCGTTCCGAGGACGTTCTACTGACCAATTCTCCTAAAAAGCCGGAGAGGAAAAGCATGGTTCCCATGATCATACAAGTAAGTGCAATGAAGAAATAGGGATTATCGGTGACCAAAACAGCGGGTAAGCTGTGGTGCAATCGATATAATTTGCTGATGCCAATATAAGCAGCGGAGCCAAAGCCAAACATAAAAATAAAGATGCCCATTTTGCCAAAAAAGTGCATAGGACGTTTGCCAAATTTAGATACAAAGGTGATCGACATCAAGTCGAGTGGGCCATTGATAAAGCGAGCAATGCCCCCAAATTTGGTGACGCCGTATTTACGAGCTTGGTGCTGAACTACTTTTTCTCCTATTTTGGAAAAGCCAGACCATTTGGCGATGACGGGGATATAGCGATGCATTTCTCCGTAGACTTCTATTCCTTTGACGACATCCAGGCGATAGGCTTTTAGTCCACAATTGAAATCGTGTAAGTGAACGCCACTGACCATCCGTGTAGCCGCATTAAAAAACTTCGTTGGGATCGTTTTGGAAAGTGGATCGTAGCGTTTTTTCTTCCAGCCAGAAACGAGATCGAAACCGTCTTTCATAATCATCCGATGGAGTTCGGGGATTTCTTCGGGGCTATCTTGGAGGTCGGCATCCATGGTGACGACGACGTCGCCTTGGGCCGCTAAAAAGCCGGTATTGAGTGCGGCTGATTTTCCATAATTTCGGCGGAATTTGATTCCTCGAATATGAGGATTTTGCTTAGACAATTCTTCAATAATTTCCCAAGATCGGTCTTTGCTACCATCATCAACGAAGATGATTTCGTAGGAGAAACCATGGGTTTCCATTACTTGACGGATCCAAGCTTCGAGATCGGGTAAAGATTCATCTTCGTTAAACAAAGGTATGACTGCGGAAATATCCATTCTGATATTTTGAAGGTCTACTTTTTTAGAAATGGGCTCAATTAGGTCTAACATTACCTAAATACGAAAACCCCAATGTAAAGGTTACGAAATTAGGCCGCTTGCCTAGTACTAAATCCTACTAATAACGACAAAAGGAAGCCTCCAATTGCACCACGTATAAAACCTTGGAATATAGTTCCAAAATCTACCTTAATCTCGGTTTCGGCCAATTCGGCCAAATACCTTCTCAATTCCATGCCCGTAAAATTTTGTTCATAATAAGCCTTGGTCAATTCTTTCTGCAAAAGAGTCAGATTGGGGTCTATGACATTGAACATCAAATAGTAAAAAGCATAAAATACGATATTAGCGATTAAGAAAGTCACAAAGGCGGTGCGTACGGCTTCTCTAAAAGGGAGTATCCCTTTTCCTTGCCGCTTTAGCAATAAGCAAGCTCCCAGCATCCCAAGAAAATAAAAGATCAAAGAGCCCCAAAATAAAAAGGGACTCAACATCCATATTGGCTCGATGAGGTGAGCGATAAATAAGACAAGGATGGTCGCAAATCCGGCCACTAGGCCAGCAGTGATTTCGTGTTTTTTCATTTCAGAGGGTAAAGAAAAGGGGCTGTTTTCCAAATTCAAAGAAAACAGCCCCTTTTTTAAGGTAGTTGGCCTAATTAGACATCACTTGGTCCTTTTTTTAGGGTTGCTCCAATGATTAGAGAGCATAAAGCTCCAATAAAGGGAGTGCTTATAATTCCTTGGATCGTAGTTCTAGTAGGATCAAATTCTTCCTCTTTACCAGCTAGCTCTTCTTCCAATTGTTCTTCCTCCATGCCCCAACTTTCAAGCATTTCGATCGTTTCAGCCATCATATTAGCGGCATAATCTGGTTCGATCACCGTCATATAAATATAACCAAAAATGGAAGAAAGCACTCCTGCGATTATTGCTACACCAGTACCAATCCATATACTTCTTTTAATATCAATAAAACCTCCGAGATCCTCATCTCGGTGATTTTTAATCACAAAAACCAACAAGCCAATATAGATCACAAAATTGATCAGATTAAAAATCAGGAAAGCAGCGATACCAGCCTTAGGTCGACCTAAGCCGGAGATATTCCCAATCAAGAAATAAAGGATGAACAGTAAAGCGCCAATCAATCCATAACGAATAATGTTGGGCCAAGGGGAAACCGTAGAAGGATCTGGAAAGTCTGAAGAATAATCTAGTGGTGACATAATTGTTGGTTTTGATTCGAAAAGAGTTTTTTGAAAATCGTTAAAGATCTTCAATCGACAAAATAAATAAGATAGAGGATAAGTATTCAGCTATCAAGTATACCTAATATTCTACTAGTATTGCCTAGTCCCCTTCTTCTAGTTCGAAAATATCATTGACCGATTTGTTGAATAGCTTTGCCAGCTTTAGCGCCAATACCGTGGAAGGCACATATCTGTTTTTCTCAATAGAATTGATGGTTTGCCGAGAAACGCCTATTCTTTTGGATAAGTCCTCCTGGGTCAGGTTTAGTATTGCTCTTTCTACTTTTAGTTTATTCAGCATTGATAGGTACGTTTCAAAGATTCAAAATAAGACACTTGAATGATCAATAAGGTCCAAAGGATTATAAAATCTCCTAGGTCCTTTATGCCGGCATTATCCGCATTAAAAAAATAGTCAATGCCAAAATCTAAGAAAGGAATAGAAAAAGCATAGAGTACTCCAACGATAAAAGCGAAGGAAT
>CAYQRA010000525.1:0-5237 GCA_964419315.1 uncultured Saprospiraceae bacterium
TGGCTGTTAGAGTAAGAGCAGGCTTTGATGCTGTAGCGGATCGTCCTTCCGTATTGACTAAGGAGGCATTACTTACCGAAAGAAGAGTAGAATTGGCTTTCGAAAATCAGCGTTTTTATGATTTATTGAGGTTCGGAGTTGCGGATGATGTACTAAGTGCCCATGCCACCGAAATGGGATACCCCGGTTATGATTCGAGAAAATTAATATTGCCAATTCCTGCAAGAGAAATTAATCTAAGTGATGGGCTACTAAGCCAAAATCCTGGATATTAATTAAAACATTAAAAATAATAGACAGATGAAAAATAGAAAAAATATTTTCAGAAAAATAAAGGCATTCTTCCTAATGCTAATGACTATCAGCTTGCTTGTAAGTTGTGAGAGTGCTTTTGTGTTTGATTTACCAGAGTCTAACTCTAAAGAGGACACCATCTTCCCATCCGCAAACTTTTCTTACATTCCTGATGCCGATGATTTCACGACGATCGAATTCACAGATTTGTCTACAGAATCTACCACCTACCTATGGGATTTTGGTGGAGGAGTTACCTCAACGGAAAGAGATCCTGTCCATACCTTTTCTGCTGGAGAAGGAACCTATCCAGTAAAACTAATTGCCAGTGATGGCAATGACGTTTCAGATGAAATAACCATTGATGTGGTCGTAGAAGATTTATTTGTTGCTATTACACCGGATATTGAAAATGGAGATATGGAGGATAGTAGCAATGGCTGGAAAATTGACTTTTCCAACGGATGGTCCAATAATGGTTTCGAATCTAGTTCTGATGGATCTTGGTTGAAATATGATGGTACCGATAATGGAGCAAAAACCAGAGGTGCAAAATGGAACATGAAAAGGTCGGCTGCCGAATGGGCAAGTTCAGACACTAGACATGCTTACCAATCCATTGTCGTTTCGCCTAATGTAAAGTATATTTTAGAATATGAATACGCGATCAAAGATGATGATGGTACAGATCCAGTAGGAGGAAGAAGAGTAATTGGAGAAATCCTAAGCGGTCATTATGATGATGGTTTCGTAGCATATCAAAACTCTTCCGGAGGTGGAGGAGAACCTTTAGGAATTCACGTTGGAACCGAGGTGAAAGGTAAAACGGTATTCACTACCGTTAAAGAAGAGTTTACTTCAAATGATTCTGGAGAAGTAGCAATATGGATTTGGGCAGTTACTCCAGTAGATTGTTATGTAGATAATGTTAAGGTCTATCCAGCAGACTAAAGAACATACTTTAGACATACGCTAACTAATAATATTTCAGTTGGATTTCTTTTTGGGAAGTCATCTTGCCAATAGGAAATCCAACTGAATTTTAAAACGCTAGTGATTTTTAGAGGATGCCTTGCATAGTACTTTTAATTTTTTGTGCAAATTCTATTGTAAATTCATTAGTTCTGTTTTCTTACACTGATGCTTAACGCAATAATATTTCTCTAAGAGCTTGTTTAAATTTCTATTGACTTTCAACCTAAAACAAATTTTAAACAAGCTCTAAGTGAATTATGCGGTACCAGTAAATTGAAAAATCTGAATGGCTAATAGCACATTCGTGAAAATACATTGGACAAAGCAGTCAAAAACTCAAAGCCTAGAGATTTCTTGGACTTGAGTGACTGGCGAATTTTTAAGTTTAAGATCATTGGATTTAAATCATCCGCTGTCCTTTGTGGCAGCGGAAGATTTATCTAAACAACTTCTTTAAATAATTTTGCACTTTGCTGATTTTATTCGAAATGAATTATAAAACCAATAATGTAAAATAAGACCTTGTGCTTTTTGCATTATTTTTTACGAAATAAATGACAGTTATTTTAAAAACATCGATCCTAATCTCTTTGCTTTGTGGAGCGCTGATGTCGGCTTTTGCGCAAACACATCCAAATCTGATTTTGACCAAGAATGGGGTGGAGAAAATCCAAGAAGGCCTGGGAACTGTTCCCACCTTTGATCGAGTTTTAGAGCAGGTGCGAAAAGAAGTAGAGGAGGAAATAAAATTGGGCATTCAAGTTCCAATTCCAAAAGATATGGCCGGAGGATATACCCACGAACGGCATAAACGAAATTTCTTTATCCTACAAAAAGCAGGTAATCTTTTTCAAATTACTGGAGAAGAAAAATATGCAAATTACATCAAAGAAAGTCTATTGGCTTACGCCAAAATGTTTCCAACATTGCCCAAGCATCCAACAGATCGATCTTATGCGACGGGGAAGATTTTTTGGCAATGCTTGAATGATGCGAATTGGCTGGTTTATGTCAGCCAAGCTTACGATTGTGTCTACGATCAGTTTTCTGAAAAGGAACGACAGACCCTAGAAAATGATTTGTTCCGACCCTTAGCGGACTGGATTTCTGTCGACAATCCAAAATTCTTTAATCGCATTCACAATCATTCCACTTGGGCCAATGCCGCAGTTGGAATGATTGCTTTAGTGATGAAAGATGATGCTTTGCTAGAAAGAGCTCTTTACGGCTTAAAAGAGGATGGCTTAAATAGTGAAATGCTCGATAACGATGGAGGTTTCATTAAAGTGGAAGGGATTAGGCAAGCAGGTTTTTTGGCGCAGATGGATTTTTCTTTTTCGCCTGATGGACATTTTACAGAAGGGCCTTATTATCTACGCTATGCCATGACTCCCTTTTTGCTTTTTGCTAAAGCACTTTCTAATAGTCGTCCGGAAATGAAAATTTATGATTACCGAGATGGCATTTTAAAGAAGGCCGTTTATTCCCTGTTGTATGAGACCGATGCGCAAGGTCGATTCTTTCCAATTAATGATGCACAAAAAGGAATGTCTTGGCTGGCACGGGAAGTAGTGGCGGCAGTAGATATTGCCTATCATGATTTTGGCAATGATCCAATGTTATTGTCGATTGCAGAATTACAAGGAAAGGTTTTATTGGATGAAACAGGATTTAAGACCGCAGCAGATTATGAAAAAGGTTTGGCCCAACCTTTTTTCCACAAGTCCATCGCTTATCGTGATGGAGCAGCGGGCAAGAAAGGTGGTCTTGGGATTCTGCGCGCAGATAATGAAGCGGGAGAAGAAATTTGTATAGTGTCAAAATATGCCGCTCATGGAATGGGGCACGGGCACTTTGATAAATTGGCCTACTCTCTTTATGATGAAGGGGGAGAAGTCGTGCAAGATTATGGAGCGGCTCGCTGGGTAAATATTGATCAAAAAGGCGGCGGTCGATACCTTCCCGAAAATCATTCTTATGCCAAACAAACGATTGCACATAATACCCTCACCATCAATGAAACATCACACTACGGAGGTAAAGTAAAAGCGGCGGAAAAAAATCACCCAGAACAATATTTTTTCGATTGCACTGATCCGAATATTCAGGCAGTTAGTGCTAAGGACAAACATGCTTATCCGGGCAATGAAATGCATCGAACGATTATTCTATTAAAAGATGAAGCGTTTAGAAATCCTCTAGTCATCGATGTTTTTCGAGTAGAATCAGAATCTGAAAATCAATACGATTTGCCCGTTTGGTTTTTGGGACATTTGCTTTCCGCAAATTTTGCATATCAAGCTGAATTGGAGGGAATCAAACCACTTGGATCAGCACATGGCTATCAACACCTTTGGAACGAAGCCGCCGGAAAACCAATGGGCGAAACGGCACAGATAACTTGGTTGGGTAGTCGTAAATTTTATACCAGTACATTTGCAACTAATTTAGGAGATGAAGTCATCTTTGCTAGACCGGGGGCTAATGATCCAAATTTCAATCTGCGACATGATCCAGTTTTTATTCATCGCAGAAAGAATGCCCAATCAACGGTGTTTGCTTCGATTATAGAATCTCATGGACGATACAATCCAGTCTCAGAAATTCCATTAAGTCCTTTTTCTGGCATGGAAAAAATAGAAGTGATGCATGATTCAAAAACGTATACAGTTGTACGATTTTCCAACAAATCAGGAAAGCATTGGACTTTGGCGATCTCCAATCAAGACGCTTCCGAAAAAGCAATGCATGAAGTAAAGATTGGAGAAGAAAAGTTGAAGTGGCAAGGTGCTTATAAATGTAGTTCAGAATTTTAAAATAACTTCAAGAATAAAATAAAAGTAAATTGAATATGGCAGAAATCAAACCTACTAAAGAATACTTCCTACAACAGGATCAAGAATGGGAGCAAGTCGATCCACTTTTGCGGCGTCAGATTCACGGCTATGATTCGAAAATCATGCTGGTGATAGCGGACTTCAAAGCGGGCGGTGTCGGACAATTACACAACCATCCGCATTCGCAAGTCACCTATGTAGAGAGTGGCGAATTTGAAATGACTATCGGTGACGATATTCGAATGATCAAAGGCGGAGATTCTTATTACATTCCAACGATGGTAATGCATGGTTGTACTTGTATAAAGCCCGGACGTCTGATTGATGTCTTTAGCCCTGCACGAGAAGATTTTTTGTAAACAGAGGAATAAACGATAATGAAAATCATGGTAAATGCCATGGGACCATAATCTGAAATAAAAATAGACTTATGAAATTTAAAGGACTACGATGGTGGGTTATCGCTTTGATTGCTCTTGCTACAGTTATCAATTATATTGATCGTCAATCGATTGGTGTACTTTGGCCAGATATTGCGGAGGAATTATTTCCAGATAGTAGCAGTGATGAACGCAAAGGATACTTTGCGACCATCTCCGTAATTTTTATGTTCTCTTATGCTTTTGGCCAAGCTATTTTTGGAAAAATTTTAGATTGGGTCGGAACGCGAATTGGTTTTGCTTTATCTATCGGCGTTTGGTCAATCGCAACTGCCCTGCACGCTTTTGCTCAAGGAGTATTGAGCTTTGGATTTTTTCGAGCGATACTTGGTGTGGCCGAAGCGGGAAACTGGCCCGGAGCAGCTAAGGCAAATGCAGAGTGGTTTCCTACGCATGAGCGGGCATTTGCCCAAGGCCTCTTTAATTCAGGTGCTGCCATTGGGGGGATCATTGCTATTCCGCTTATCGCATTTTTAACCGTCTATTTTAGCTGGAAAATGATTTTTATCTTAGTTGGTTTAGTAGGATTATTATGGTTGATTCCTTGGATGATCTTAATGAAGTCTCCACCAGAATCTCACCCTTGGTTATCAGAAGAGGAACGAGAATACATTCTAACGGGTCAGAAAAATCAAGACCTAGATAAGGATGGTACACCCGATGAAGGATATAATCCATCTACCGGAAAGTT
>CAYQRA010000526.1:0-5231 GCA_964419315.1 uncultured Saprospiraceae bacterium
ACATGAGCTAATGATAATTAGCGACCCCGAAGGGACGGGTGGCCAAAATGAGCTTCGTTCCCGACATTTCGTCGGGACACTTATCAATAATTTCATCCCGACTTTTCAAACAACTTCAAACTAAAAAGTTTTTAAACGCGTTGGAAGAGAATTCTGACTCGTTTAAAAAATAAGCCTTGTATTTCTTTACCTTTTCTTCTTTTTGTAATAGTATTGTAGTACTATTTAAAACATTGCTTAAAAAACAAATATGAAGAAAAGTATTGGTTTGTCCTGTATGTTTTTTGTTTTTGTCCTTACCTTGAGTGCTCAAGAGATCAGCCCACAGGTTTTGTCCAATGCTGGAGAATCCTATGAAGGACAAAACATTCAACTGGATTGGACTTTAGGAGAACTGGCTGTCAGCACGCTCACGACTCCCAATCAACAAGTGACCCAAGGATTTCATCAAACTTATTATACGATTTCAAGCCTATCAGAATTACCAGCCGATTTTGGTAAGATAGCCGTTTTTCCCAACCCTACTACAGACTGGATAAATCTGGATATGTCCTTTGATGAAATCCAAAAGGTACAAACTTCCTTATTCGATGTAGATGGTAAATTGATCTGGACCAAAGAAGTGTCGGGACAAGTGTTTAGCGAAAAATACTCATTCGCGACTTTACCAGCAGGGAGCTATTTTTTGCATTTTCTTTTTAATGGGAAATCCTATTCCAAAGCTTTTCAAATTAATAAAATGTGAAACGTTCATGATTATCTAATCATGGTAAGTCTGACTGTTGGCAAAGGTTTTTCATCTGATTATAATTAAAATAAAAAAGACCTATGAAATCTTTTAGTTTCCTTTCCTTAATCTTATTGTGCTCTATTTGTTCTTTCGCGCAAGCTCCTCAATTGTTTAATTATCAAGGAGTTGCAAGAGATGCTTCTGGAAATCCAATTGCAGATCGTAAAGTTTCTTTGCGAATCTCCGTCTTGGAACAATCAGCCACTGGGCCAAATGTCTATCAGGAAGACCACGAGGTAGTTACCAATAATTTGGGACTTTTTACTCTTAAAATTGGCGATGGACTGATGCAAAGTGGCGTTTTCGAAAATATCAATTGGGGCAATAATAGCCACTTCTTACAAGTCGAAATGGATGAAGCTGGAGGCAGTGATTTCAAACTTTTAGGAACTAGCCAATTGCTAAGTGTGCCTTATGCACTCTACGCAGAAAATGGAAGCCAATGGGAAGATGTTGTAGGTGGAATTCGCTATGAAGATAAAGTGAATATAGGAGACCTGACCCCCACCTTTTGGGACTATGATTTTAATATCCGTAGACAAGTAGATGGTTCTTTGGGAATGCAAATTCTGAATGAAGAAACTAAGGGAAGAAGTCTGCTGCTGCTCGGACAAGGCAACTTGGGAAGGTACATGTATATCGCTTATACGGGAGCCGAATGGAGCCCTCAGTTTTCAGCTTTTCGACCAAGTGCAGGTATTATTTATAGTGGCGGAAATAATGGCATTTCGGTGATTGCGGAAAGAGGAGACATTACTTTTACGACTGGAGGTTTGAACGCAGCGAGTGAAAAATTCACAATAAAAAGAAATGGACAAGTAGGGATTGGTACTGCTGATCCAGCCGCTCAATTACAAATTGCCAACGGGGATGTCTATATTGAAGATATCAATTCTGGAGTGATTATGAAGTCACCAAATGGTCAATGCTGGAGAATCCAAATGAGCAATACAGGAGAGATGGTACCGACGATGATTACCTGTCCAAATTGATCCTTACTTAACTATTCGTATTCTAAGATTTATCATTGATCAAGCTAATACACGAGACCTTATTTGGGGCTCCTTCTGAATTCGACAAATTTGATAGAAATGACCGATTTATAAATTCGGCTTTGATACTTTCAGATTTGGTTTATTCTCTTGGATAGTCCTCGCCCGAAAGATCTAAGAAAAACTAAATATTGTTTTGGGGTGATCACGGGATTTAGTTTATTCCGTTTATAAATCTCTGCTGTTGAAGGGGCAAAGAATTTTATTTTTTAGGAGTGCCAAGGACTGCAAATAGCCCAATAATAGCTTGGAAACGATAAGTGATCAAATAATTAGATTTTGCAAATTGCCCTTTAAAAAAATAAGGAATTGCTAGAATAATGCTGCCAAAAAATTTGATGAAATATTCGATTACCTTTTTTAGATAAGATAATTTTCCTAATGAAAGAATTCTTAGCCCTTCTTCATTTCCAGTCTTCCAACTAATATTTACAAAGCTACTTCGACTAGTTCGTTTTGCATCAATTTGGTGTCGCAAAATGACATCAGGGACATAGTAGATTTGGTCTGTGAATTTTCGAATAGCGAAGAAAATATATTTGTCATCTGCTCTCCATTTTAAGGCATTATTAAAACCACCACATTTAATAAGTGCAGATTTTCGATAAGTCATATTGCATCCGACGGGAAATATTTTTTTATCGTATTTTTTTATCTCTTTTCCTAGATCTACTTTAGTGACGAGTCCTTCCAAATATTTGCTCATCCATTTAGGTTCTCCAATTTCATAGTTGGGAATCACCACGCCACCAATTCCAATGGTGTCTGGAAAATTGGTGAAATGTTTTAGAATATTTTCGAGGAAATCAGGGTATGGGATCGCATCGTCATCAATATAATTGATGATATCATAAGTGGCTTCCTCGATTCCTCTGTTTCTGGCAAAAGATAATCCTTGTTGATTTTCTACGACATATTTTAAGTCTAGTTCCAAGTGAGCAGCCATAAAAGATTGGCAAATATCTTCAGTTTCATCCGTTGAATTATTATTGACGACAATAACTTCAAACTCGTTTTTATCTAAAGTCTGTTCGTATAGACTTTGGAGTGCATCGCCGATAAACTTAGCCCGATTATAAGTGCAAATAACCACTGTGATCTTCAAACTCATGCGATCCTATTTTTTTAAGAACTTCGAAGTCTTCTTTTGCTAATTTTTGTCTTTTGCCAATTCCTCCCCTAATCGTCTACGTTTAAAAGCATCTATATAAGACCCCTTAGTACAATTATAAATTTTAGTCCCCTTAGATTGAGCATATTCTTCAATGACGTGATAGGAGCGGAAAGAGAGTACAAATTTATGCAATATTTCGTGTAATTTTCTTGGACGACGCTGAAACATTTGCATCGGCTTGGATTGAGAAGAACCTACATCGTAAAAGTGCTTTTGATGAACCAAAGCAACATTGTCTTCTGTAACACTAATCTCTGCTAACCAGGAATGTTCTACTCCAATGAGATCAATGGTTTTAAAACCCATAATGATTGTATTTAAAATACAAGGGATGATGACATTATGAGGACGAGGCATTCCTAATCTCTTATTAAAGCAAAAATGATTGAGGCTTTTCAATCCTTCAATCGGAGTAAGGTTGAAAGGAATAATTTGGATATTATTGGGTAAGGCATCCAAATAGGGTTTTAAAATAGGAGATTGTACTCCATCCGAAGGAATGAAAAATAGCATATCCCAATCTGTTTTTTCTCTTAAATTAGTAAACAAGACTTCTCTTCGTTTTACTGTTGCTTCATTGGTGTTGGGTATCCAAAATTCTGGTGCTGAAATAAGATAGTAATTGGGCTGAATGATTTTATATTCTGGCGTATTTACAAAGTAATTGACGGCTAGGGTCGTTTCCTTTTGCAAAATCGCTAGATGATTTTCAATTTCTTTATTTAGGGAAGGTCCATTTCCCATGATGATGATCCTATCGCTTTGTGCCGCTGGGAAGGTGACGAAATACTTAGATTGAATCAGTATTTTCAGAAAACTACCTAAAGTTTGTTGAAGCTGCAGGAGGAAATTTTGTATTTTTTCGAGCGTACCCATGGAGTATTTTAAAGTCGGTTAAAAGGAAAAGAAAAGAAATTGAATGCTTTTACTTTTCACTGACGGAATGCTTGATAAATGTAAATGCTCTAATCTATAGCAAATCGAATGCAAAGTCTTTTTTTTTGTTGAGATTTCCAAATCTGTGTTGCTTTTGGCAAGTATTTTTAAGTCTGGCATTTGCCAAATAAAAAATCCTACTTTTACCTTATGGTTTGAACGATAATTTGTGCTTAAAGATTTAAATTTAGGTAGGAATTTTTGGGAGGGTTTGGGTTAAAGTGGAGATATTCCCTCTAAAATAGAGTAGCGATAGACAGGATAGCTTCTTTCTATGCCTTTTTGCTAGCAATAATTGAGAATATCGCTGAAAGTGTTTTGAGGTCAATCCTTCGTCTAATTAAAAATTATACTTTTTTTGCATATCTTAGATTTTAAATAATTCCTTATAGGATCGCAGGTGCTCTTGATTTTTTGAAAGGGCACCAATTAGAATGATACGATTAGATGCTTTTTAACTCCATTGATTTTGCAATTTTCTTTCCGATAGTTTTTATCCTCTATTGGTTTGTTACAAATAAGGATTTAAACTTGCAGAACCTACTGATCGTTGGAGCCAGTTATTTGTTTTATGGTTGGTGGGATTGGCGATTCTTATCTCTGATTTTTTTTAGTACCCTAGTTGATTTTTTTATTGGTAAAAGTCTGGGCAAAGAGACCAATGCAACTAAAAGAAAATTATTACTTTGGGGAAGTCTGTTTGTCAATTTAGGATTCCTCGGATTTTTCAAGTATTATAACTTTTTTCTCGATAATTTTTTGACTGCTTTCTCCTTTATGGGAATGGAAATACAAAGCAGTTCCCTGAATATTATTTTGCCCGTTGGTATTAGTTTTTATACCTTCCAAACCTTGAGTTATTCCATAGATGTCTATAAGCGAAAATTAGAACCAACGAATGACTTTATCGCTTTCGCCGCTTTTGTGAGTTTCTTTCCACAGTTAGTCGCTGGACCAATTGAACGGGCTACGAACTTGTTGCCACAGTTTTATTCCAAACGAGATTTTGATTATGAGAAGGCTGTGGACGGAATGCGCCAGATACTTTGGGGCCTTTTCAAAAAAATAGTAATTGCAGATAATTGTGCAGAATATGCGAATTTAATTTTTAATAATTCCGCAGAATACTCTGGTAGTACTTTAGTCTTGGGTGCCTTGTTTTTTACCTTTCAGATTTATGGCGATTTTTCTGGTTATTCTGATATAGCTATTGGTACTTCTCGACTTTTTGGTTTTAGCCTAATGCAGAATTTTGCCTTTCCTTACTTTTCCCGCGATA
>CAYQRA010000527.1:0-5213 GCA_964419315.1 uncultured Saprospiraceae bacterium
TTATTGAAGAAGACAAAGACTGAAAATAGTTTCAACAGTCAAGGGCCCTGCTCTTGACCATGTTCAAATAGCAATGATCCGATCCATGGCATTGCTATTTTTTTTATGCCCCTAATGCATTGCTCTGTTTTTGAACCATTTCTTCAACTAAAAAGGAACGATAGGAATCGTTTTTACGATCGTAAACCCTCTTCCGCGATTGCTGCTTTTGGCTAGACGCCACCACAGGACTTATTCGGGAACCCAACAAATTAATTTTAAATTCTTATTTTGAGGTTTTCCGAAGAGTATTTAATCCTTTTTTCATGCCGGTTTTTTGGCTTTCAGAAGATCATCTTACTTTCCCCAATCCAGAATTAGCCAATGAGGATGGCATCCTCGCTATTGGCGGAGACCTTTCTGTTCAACGTCTACTCCATGCTTATCGTATAGGGCTTTTTCCTTGGTTCAACCCAGAAGACCCCATTTTATGGTGGTCACCAAATCCTCGTTTCGTACTCTTTCCCAAGGAGTTGAAAATTGCCAAAAGCATGCGGCCTTATTTTAATCAACCCAAATTTCAATTTACCGTCGATACCCAATTTAGAGCAGTGATGGAGGCTTGTAGAGACCAATGGCGAAAAGGCCAAGGCGGTGGCACTTGGATCTCTGAAGACATGATCAATGCCTACTGTAATCTACATGAAAAAGGATATGCTCATTCTTTTGAAGTTTGGCAAAACGATGAATTGGTGGGGGGCTTATATGGTCTTTCCATAGGGAAGGTGTTCTTTGGGGAATCGATGTTTGCTAGAGTGAGTAATGCTTCCAAGTTTGGATTTATCTCTCTCGTCCGAAAACTTGAGGAATGGGGCTATTGGTTGGTAGATTGCCAACAAGAAACCCAGCACCTCAAAAGCTTGGGTGGACGAAGTATTCCCCGGACCAACTTTTTGGAGTATATGAAGCGGAATGAAGCGGAGGGGACTCACCTGGGAACTTGGACGGAATTCTTTTAGAAAATCCTAATTCCGCAAAGATTTTTTTCCCTTATCTTTAGGGCATGACCAGACCAGATTTTTCCAAAATAAACTTCCCTCAAGATTCGCCTAATACCACTGCGAATCCACTCCGCGAAGATTCCGGTTGGAATACACCAGAGCAAATCGCCATCAAAGCACATTACCTCCCGCAAGATATCGAAGAGATGGAACACTTGGGCTTTGGAGCTGGCTTGCCGCCTTTTCTCCGAGGACCTTATGCGTCGATGTACACTGGCCGCCCCTGGACCATCCGCCAATACGCAGGATTTTCTACTGCTGAAGAAAGCAATGCTTTTTATCGAGCCAATCTGGCCGCTGGTCAAAAAGGGTTATCCGTAGCTTTTGATTTGGCGACACATAGGGGCTATGATTCGGATCACGAAAGGGTAGTTGGAGATGTGGGAAAAGCTGGAGTAGCTATTGATAGTGTAGAAGATATGAAAATCTTATTCGATCAAATTCCACTTGATCAAATGTCGGTTTCTATGACCATGAATGGAGCGGTCATTCCCATCATGGCTTTTTATATCGTTGCAGCAGAAGAACAAGGGGTTGATTTGAAACTGCTGAAAGGAACCATCCAAAATGACATCCTCAAAGAGTTTATGGTGAGAAATACTTACATCTATCCGCCGAAACATTCGATGCGACTCATTGCGGATATTTTTAAGTATACCGCAGAGCATATGCCGCGATTTAATTCCATTAGTATTTCTGGTTATCACATGCACGAAGCAGGTGCTTCTGCGGATATCGAGCTGGCTTATACCTTGGCGGATGGCTTGGAATATTTGCGTACCGGAATTGCAAGTGGTTTGGCGATTGATGATTTTGCACCTCGCCTTTCTTTTTTCTGGGGCATTGGGATGAATCATTTTATGGAAATAGCAAAAATGCGTGCTGCTCGAATGCTTTGGGCAAAAATCGTCAAACAGTTTGATCCTCAGAATCCTAAATCAATGGCTTTGCGAACGCATTGCCAAACTTCTGGTTGGAGTTTGACGGAGCAAGATCCTTATAATAATATTGCCCGAACTTGTATTGAAGCAATGGCTGCCGCTTTTGGAGGAACCCAAAGCTTGCATACAAATTCTTTGGATGAAGCGGTTGCTTTGCCGACTGATTTTTCTGCACGAATTGCTCGGGAAACACAAAAGTATTTGCAGTCCGAAACTCAGATTACCAAGGCGGTAGATCCTTGGGCGGGTTCCTATTATGTGGAATACTTGACCGGGCAGTTGGTCGAGCGTGCTTGGGCATTGATAGCCGAAGTAGAAAAGATGGGAGGAATGACGAAAGCGATAGAAAATGGTTTGCCAAAATTGCGGATAGAAGAAGCTGCGGCTCGCAAGCAAGCGCGGATTGATAGCGGTCGTGATCAGATTATTGGAGTCAATGTGTTTCGATTAGAAGAGGAAGATTTGGAAATGGAATTGCGAGAAGTAGACAATACTGCGGTTAGAGAAGCACAGTTGAAAAGCTTAAAAGAAATCAGAAGTAGTCGCGATGAAGCGGCGGTGCAAAAGGCTTTGTTGGCAATTACCGATGCAGCTATAAGTGGTGATGGAAATCTTTTGGATTTATCTGTTAAAGCGGCTCGTTTACGGGCCACACTTGGAGAGATTTCTATGGCGATGGAAAAACATTTTGGTCGCTATGTAGCTTCCACTCAAATGATTTCAGGCGTCTATTCTAATGAAATAAAGATGGATGATAATTTTAAGAAAACACTAGACCTTGCCGATAAATTGGCGGAGTTGGAAGGGCGTCGCCCAAGAATTATGATTGCCAAGTTGGGGCAAGATGGCCATGATCGTGGGGCCAAAGTCATTGCTACTAGCTTTGCGGATCTTGGTTTTGATGTGGACATTGGACCACTATTTCAGACCCCTAAAGAAGCTGCTCGCCAAGCTGCCGAAAATGATGTACACATCCTCGGTATTTCTTCCTTGGCGGCCGGGCATAAGACCTTAGTTCCACAAACCATTGCAGCCTTGAAAGATTTAGAGCGGGAAGATATTATGGTCGTTGTTGGCGGAGTTATACCACCTAGAGATTATGATTATTTGTATGAACAAGGCGTCGTCGGTGTCTTTGGTCCGGGAACGGTGATCGCAGAGGCTGCTGGGAAAATTCTGCAATTGATGATTGATACTCATAGCATTTGATCTACTAGTAATATTCCTTTAGGGTGCTAAAGAGGGGAATATAGAATTCAAAGATTGAGATTTAACGAAATGATTTTGGAATAAAATAGATTCTCTTTTGCATGCTATTGTTCTCGCCTGATCAACTTCTTTTTATCCCTGATTGATTCCTCTTCTTAGGGGCATAGCGAAGTCTTTCTAGAACAAAAATGTGTTTTGAACGTAAAAATGCTAGATAAAGGAAAAACTAGCAACCATGATTTCAGATATAATTAAAAAAGAAAGTTTTCTCCAACTGATTTTAGATAACATTCCTATTTACGTTTTTTGGAAAGATCGGAATAGTGTCTATTTAGGATGTAATAAAAATTTCGCTCTTGTTGCGGGATTTAATACCCCAGATCAAATCATTGGAAAAACAGATTATGAAATGCCTTGGAGTAAAGAGGATTCTGATTTTTATAGAAAAATAGATAAGGAGGTAATGGACTCGGGAAAAGCCCAGATTAACTTTGAAGAGTCTCAAAATGTTGCCGATAATAAAACCAAATGGTTGAGTACCAGTAAAGTTCCTTTATTCGATGCGGATGGAAAGGTAATTGGAGTTCTTGGTACCTACGAAGACATTACAGCGAGGAAAGAAATGGAGTTGCAATTGAAAAGGCAAACGGAGGAGCTACAAGTAAAAAATGATAACCTAAAGGAGGTGAATTTTAAATTGGAGCAGGCGAATACAGAAATAGAACAATTTACCTCTGCGACTTCTCACGACCTACAAGAACCATTGAGGATGATTGGGAGTTTTAGTAATTTATTGGAACGCAAGTATTCCTATCAAATGGATGAGGAAGGGGTTGAATATTTGAACTACATCAAAGAGGGCTCTGTAAGAATGTCCTCCATGGTAAAAGAAATTTTATCCTATTCAAAGTTGAATAAAACTCAGGAGAGGCTTGAACCTATTTTGATAAGGGAACTTGTGGCTGCCGCAATTCATGAATTAAATCCATTGATTTTAAGTTCGAATGCGAAAGTAGAAATCAATTTACCACAGGAAAAAATTAAGGTTCAAAGAACCCAGATAATTACTTTGTTTGTCAATTTGATTGCTAATGCGATTAAGTTTAATGACTCAAAACAACCAATCGTAAAAATAGATTTTCAAGAAAAAAATCGAGAATGGATAGGCGCTGTAGTAGATGATGGGATTGGGATAGAAGAGCAATACAAGGACTATATTTTCCAACCTTTCAAAAGACTTAATAAACGAGAAGAGTTTAAAGGAAATGGCATTGGTTTGTCTATCTGTCAGCGGGTTGTCCATGTGCATGGAGGGAAGATTTGGATGGAACCGAATACCGGAAAGGGGACAACTTTTTATTTTACCCTAAAAAAATAAGCGGTATATAGTCGTCTAGTCTATATACCGCTTTTGAGTTTGAGGTTGTTTTAAAAGAATACTATTTTTAAGTCGCCACAGGCTAACTCAATAGCAAAACCGCGGCGGCCTTTTCCCGTTCATTTCCTTCTTCTAATAATTGCTTCGCATACTCATGCAATGCTTGAACTGGATTTTCGGATGCCAATAAATCTTCCAATTTAGGATCTTCTTTTTTTAGCGCTTGTGCCGTTTCCATACTGGGTAAAGCAGTCAAGGTAGCGAGTTGGCCAAGGTTGTTGGCACTCAAGATTTTACTGTTCCTAAAATTTTCTGGCAATTCCTTATAACCAATACCAATAGCAGTAACCGATTGGTAAATACTTTGTACCGATGCTCCACTAGCTCGAACATAAAAGGTACGCCCCATTCGCCCCATCAAATCCATTTTGTGAGGATCAATTTTTTGATTTTCATCCAATACTTTTTGGGCAACATGCAATCGGACCACTTTGCAGATAATCAAATGTCCTGCGCCACCCTCTTCTCCCAAGGTAATAATATCCTGCACCTGACATTCCAGATGAGCAGGCGATTCTTTTACCCGAAAAGGACGAACGACTTCTGCTGGGATAGGAGTCAATCCAGCTTTTTCAAACTCACTAA
>CAYQRA010000528.1:0-1686 GCA_964419315.1 uncultured Saprospiraceae bacterium
TTTGAAAACCAAGCACTTACAATAATTCTCAACCTCCATTTTAAAACAACTTCGAAGTCAATTAATTCTAAAAAAAATGAATCATGAAAAAAATCTACCTTTATTTATTGCTCTGTAGTTTCCTAAGTACTTTTCATCCCCTACTTGCACAATGGGAATACAATCATACGCCCTTAGCTTCCACTTTACAATCTAGTGGAATAGATCTGATCGAACTATCTAATGGTCACTTTGCTAGTATCGGCACAAGATCGTTTGATGCTCCACCGAATTTACCAATAACAGAGGGAATGGTCGTAGTGGTAGATGAGGCTGGAGAGGAACAATTTACCCGCTACTTAGGCAGCAGTAATATCCATGTTGGTAGCTCCTTGATAGAATCTTCAGGAGGTATCATCCTCTTCGGCAACGAATCCTATGGCCCAACGGAGAGTTATATAAAAGCTATCAAGATCGACTTT
Organism: uncultured Saprospiraceae bacterium; assembly: GCA_964419315.1. Classification (GTDB taxonomy): domain Bacteria; phylum Bacteroidota; class Bacteroidia; order Chitinophagales; family Saprospiraceae; genus CALLVY01. The sequence goes on from CAYQRA010000528.1 coordinate 462, forward strand.
GACAATGAAGTGGTATGGGAAAAAAGATTAGGAGCTTATCTGGGGTCTAATGCATCTACAATAAATGCTATCGGCTTAGACGATGGTAGCACGATAGTTACTTATAATGTAAAAGATAACACATTAGCGACCCAAACGCTCTTGCAGCGAATTGGAGATGATGGTGCTACAATTAGCATTGACACTATTTACACTATCAATAATGCATATGAATATAGTAACTCTATTGCTCTAGCCAGTGATGGAAATCTCTTGCTTACAGGAGAATCAGAAATAGGACATTTTATAAAAAAAAACAACGCTAGATGGTCAAGAGATATGGACAACTTTTCTGCACGAAAATATAGCTATTTCAACAGGTAATGACATCATAGGATTACCTAGCGGTGAAGTCATTGGTATTGGTTGGTATTATGATTCTATGACCGACACTTATCCTAATGTCTTAGTCAAACTTGATGCACAAGGTAATCTCTTGTGGGAACAACCTTTCTTCGATCTAAATAAAAATTTGAGTTTAGAATCCCTTCAAGCAAGCAATGATGGTGGCTTTATCTTAGCGGGCTCCTTATATGATAGTACCAATAGTAGTATACACTTGATAAAAACAAATCAAAAGGGGGAACAGGAATGGACCAATACCTTTGACCAATTAAATTACAATGCAACAACCTATCGAATCATTTCTACTTCAGACCAACAGTTTGCCATAGTGGGCAGTGGTCAATTAGACATGATCAACACCCTCCATCTTAGAAAAATAGATGTATCAATTCTAAGTACTATACCAGAATTTTTTCCTGCTCTTAACCGACTCGACCTTTCCCCTAATCCAACTACATCACAGTTGACCTTAAGCTTTAATTTAAAGGAAGCACAGTCACTAACGATTCAAGTGGTCGATCTTTATGGTCGGACCTTACAGCAAATGACGACTACAAAATATTTTGACGCTGGGGATCATCAGTTTAACCTATCTGTAGATCAGTTAGCAGATGGTTTGTATCGTTTAATGATACAAAACACCAAAAGAAGTACTGGACAAACTTTTCTCAAAACGGATACTCCATAAATATTTTATGCTTTCGAGTTTTGATTTTAATAGAGGTACAAAAATAGAGGGTTGAGTGCATGATGAACTCAACCCTTTATTCATTTTTTGCTGACGCTCCAAATAAGCTACAGTACGAAGCGAATGCGGAGTGTTGACCGCTATGCGCTGTTG
>CAYQRA010000528.1:1786-5192 GCA_964419315.1 uncultured Saprospiraceae bacterium
TGTTGACCGCTATGCGCTGTTGGGCGCAGGACTTTTTTTAATCTTTACTAAAATTGATACTCGCAAGAAATTCTTTTGGAGTTTGAATAGATAGGTTGCTTTTTTTAAAGTCCTTTAAATTCCTAGTGACAATATGATTTCAGTTTCCTTCTTTGGCACAGAAATTTTGAATGGCATATTCAAAGTCCTTGAATTCAGATAAAGCAGCACTCTTAATAGTTGATTCTCCAACAGGTAAAACTTCAACTAATGATAAGAGCCTTAGAACTATTTGGCGAGCTTTCTTTTTTGTCTCAATTTTTAGAGACAACATAATCAATGTTATTAATCGAAAGGGAAGAAAGGGTTAATTGTAATTTCTCTCTTTCACCTAAATCAAAGATAATTGCCGCTTCTTTTGCAAAACCTTCTCTCTTAAGTATAAAGTCTAGTACTACATTCGTATCCAGAAAAATTTTGGTCATTTGTATTTGCTAATTAGTTAGAGGTGCTTTTTTAAGATTTCGTCTTCAAGCAATTTTTTATAATCAATATTTTTATTCTTTGACTTAACGGAGCCAAATAATGATTTTGTAATTGGACTTAAATCTAAATCTTTTGTTTTCTCATTTTTATTTGAGATAGATTTCAGATATTCTTCTATCAAATTTGACAAACTTCTACCTTGAGATTTAGCATATTGCTTAGCTTCCTCGATTACTGACTTATCAATAGTTAGCGTTAATTTAGTCGACATAATACACGTATTTAATTTAAACGTAAAAAACGTACAAAATTTGATATTTGCGAATCTTTTAACTCAAATGGGATTGAGTAGTTAGCTAAAAGAAACCTACAGTTTGATTATGAAGTTGTTTAAAAATGTGTTCTAAAATCATCAATTCATTTTTAAACAACTTCTATAAATAATACACAAATACACTTCTATTTTTTGCCTTTCTCTAAAATCTATTTTCCATGAAATTACTTTAGTGTTTTACCTTCTGTCTGTTTTCTTGAGTCCAACGAGGTAATAAAGAAAACAAATCACTTTCCATCAACTAATCCGACTCCATCCCCGCAACTTCTTACCATTCTTCGCCAAATAATTATGCAAAGGCCGATGCACCTCTTTCAAAAACTTTGGGTCATCATCCAAGATCCGCGCCGCCACCTCCCGCGCCGCTTGCAAGATCCGTCCATCCAAAGCCAAGTCTGCAATACGGAAATTCAAAATCCCACTCTGCTGCGTTCCCTCAATATTTCCTGGCCCACGCAAACGCAAATCCGCCTCCGCGATCTCAAAACCATTATTGGTGCGCACCATCGTCGCAATCCGCTCCTTGGCCTCCTTTGACAATTTAAAACTCGACATCAAAACACAAAAGGATTGTTCCGCACCTCGGCCTACTCGGCCTCGCAATTGATGCAACTGAGACAAACCAAATCGTTCTGTATTCTCAATAATCATCACCGAGGCATTCGGCACATTTACACCTACTTCAATTACCGTCGTAGCCACCATGATTTGCGTTTCTTGTTTGACAAAACGCTGCATTTCAAAATCTTTATCCTTGGCTTTCATTCGACCATGGACGACGCTGATTTGATACTCGGGAATGGGGAAGTCGCGGAGCAAAATTTCGTAGCCTTGTTCGAGATTAGCTAAGTCTAGTTTCGCTGATTCTTCAATGAGTGGATACACGATGTAAATCTGTCTTCCTTTCTTGATTTCTTCTTTCATAAAACCGATGATCCGCAGTCGATGATTGTCCGTTCGGTGAATCGTTTCGATGGCTTTTCTACCAGGTGGAAGTTCGTCGATTACAGACACATCTAGATCACCATAAAGGGTCATCGCCAAAGTCCGAGGAATCGGTGTAGCAGTCATGACGAGGACATGCGGAGGGTAGGGTTTATTTTTGGCCCAGAGCTTGGCGCGTTGCGCCACACCAAAGCGGTGTTGTTCATCGGTGATTGCCAAACCTAGATTTTTAAAAACCACAGGGTCTTCAATGAGGGCATGGGTGCCAACGAGGATGTGGGTTTTGCCAGAGGCTAAATCTTCTAATACAGTTTTTCGTTTTTTGCCCTTTACACTTCCTGCCAAAAAATCTACTTGGAGGTCTAACCCTTCGGCATATTCCGACAAAGAAATAAAATGTTGTTGAGCAAGAATAGCAGTTGGCGCCATCAGGCAAGCTTGAAAATCATTGTCCAATGCAATAAGCATACAGAGCAAACCAACAATCGTTTTTCCACTTCCGACATCTCCTTGTAAAAGCCGGTTCATCTGCACCCCTGATGCCAAATCTCGACGGATTTCTTTGACTACTCTTTTTTGTGCTCCGGTAAGTTCGAAGGGTAATTTTTCTTTATAGAAACGATTAAAAAAATCTCCGATTTTAGAAAAAACGAATCCTTTAATAGCATCTTTTCTTCTTCTTTTGATGCGAAGCAATCGAAGTTGTACATAAAAAAGTTCTTCAAATTTTAGGCGCTTGCGAGCGGCTTCCAATTCCTTTTGATTGGTCGGAAAATGAATGGCTCGAACGGCTTCATAATGAGAAGGGAAATGAAATTTTTTGACGATGTAATCAGGAAGATTTTCGGGAAGTACGCTCGGGTTTAATTTGGACATCAAGAGGTCCATGATTTTTCGCCGACCTTTGGCATCCAAACCTTTCGCATTGAGTTTTTCTGTGCTTGGATAAACAGGAGCAAAGGTATTCGCCTCCTTGGCTTTGACCGGATCATAGGGTTCCATCTCTGGATGCGGAATGGTCAGTTTCCCTTTAAAATTATTGACTTTGCCGTAGAGGACATACTCTGATCCGACAGTCAAGGTTTTTTGTAAAAAATGAACCCCCTTAAACCAGACCAATTCTATCATCCCCGTATCATCTCGAAAAACACCAACAAGTCTTCTGGCTCGACCTTCTCCCTTCACACTTACCCTTCGCAAAATACCTCTCAGTTGTACTGCATCACTTTTGCTGCTGATATCTCCAATTCTATGAAACTGCGTCTTGTCCACATAGCGAAAAGGGAAATGCATCAAGAGATCATTGAAGGTATAAATCCCCACCTCGGATTTAAGGAGTGCCCCCTTTACCGGTCCGACTCCTTTTAGGTATTCGATTGGACTTTCCAGAAAATCTTTGGTGTTTGACATAGTTTTACAAATGTAATAAAATTCCAATTTTTGTAATACCTAAAAAACGACTTAAACCAATGGGGGACTTCAGGTTGCTACTGAAAATCAGATTCCACTCAAGAATGGAATCTTTTGAGAAAACTTTGGGTTTAATTGAAAGTGAAAAACAACTCAATCTAACGTAAACTTAATTTCTAGGAATTACTTAGTACATTGTAAATTAAGTTTCGTCTGAATTGTGAGGAATGATTTTTTAGTCTAATCAAGGAC
>CAYQRA010000529.1:0-5185 GCA_964419315.1 uncultured Saprospiraceae bacterium
ATATCATAGAGGATAAAGTTGGTCGTATTTGGTTGAATACCTTTAGTGGGATTTGCTATATAAAGGACGATCAAGTACATGAGATTAAGGATCCTTCTTTTCCAGATCGAATAGAAAAAGTACAACATCATTTAAGTGAATTAGGCCATCTAGTTATATTGCCTAATTCAGTACAAATTTTTGGATTGAATTCGAAAGATAATGTTTTGACTCCTGAAAAATTTGTACAAAATTCCATCGGAAATTATTTCCTACAAGGAGTAGTTATTAAAGAAAGAGAGAGATCTTCAATTTTTAAAAAGTTGAGGAGTAATCTTAAAGTGAACCCAAAAAGTCAATTGATTCTTTATAATAAAACCATATTTATTGATCATAGCGAAGCAATTGAAAAAAAATATCCAAATTTTTTTTCAGGAATTAAAAGTATAAAAACTATCTCGAAAGGAAAGGTGATTTTTTTAAGAAAAGGCGAGCTTTATTTGATGACTAAAGACGGGGTAGAATTACTTGACTTAACCTCTTTATTTGCAAGTAATCAAATACCTAAAATAGATAACTTTTACCAAGCTGGGGACAATGCTTTTGTAGTAAAAAGCAATAAAAACATTATTATTGTTGACACCTTGTTAAAACCAATAGCACAATTGGACTTCTTAAATAATTATTCGGGTAATCATCTGTTTTTTGACAAACAAAACAATTTATGGGTAAGCAGTAATCACGGTCTTTTTTTCTTAAACAAAAGTGGGCAATTAACGAGCACTTATCATTTGGAGGGAAACTTGGAGTGGGAATCCCTCAAACATTTGTCTTTGAATAATCAAGAGGAAGTATGGGGCTTAAGTACTGCTGGATATTTGTATCGTTTAGAAGAACAAAAGGGTTTAGAACCATTGTATTCGAATCCAATAGTTGTCGGGCCAACTGATTTAACGTTTGACAATAAAGGTGATTTATATATTGCAGGTGCAAAAGGAGTTTTAAAAATTGCTCATGAGGACCTACTAAAAGATCTCTCAAATAAAACCCCTCAGGCCATGCCAAGCAGGTCCAGCAAATTAGATATTGATGGGGCAGCAAAAAGAATAGAGGTAGATAAACGAAGTAATCGATTAGTTTTTGCGGTGCACGATCATGTTCATGAACTACATCCTGAAATATCAAAACTGAAAAAAAATATTTTTAGCGATCGATTTTATGGACTGGCCTTAAAGAAAAATGGAGACTATTGGTGTGCTGGAAAAAACGGGCTAAGATTGTTTGCGTGGAATGGGAAGGAACTAGCATTTGATAAAAGCTCCGAACCTTCGATTTTTGAATTACCCATTGATAATATCCTAACAGATAACCAAGATTATTTGTGGATCGCTGTTAATAATATTGGCTTATTTCGATTTGATGGAAAAAAATTAAATAGGGTTGCTGAATTGGATGACGTGTTGGTCTCTTCTATTTATGTTGATAAAAAAGCGCGATTATGGGTTTCAACGAATCAAGGCATTGCTAAAATATCAAAGATTCAAACAAGTCCATTTTCTTATAAATTTAGATGGTTGACGGAATTCGACGGTTTGGCATCCAATAATGTCAGTGAAGTTCTAACAAGTGGCAATAAAATTTATGCTGCCACAGAAAACGGCTTATCTGTTTTGTTAGATACAGAAAAAGAAACGATAAAAGACGTCGCTCCGGTTCGTTTTTCCAACGTAAAAATAAATGGCAAGGATACCATTATTCAGAATTTTTATGAACTAAAATTTAGTGATAATACGCTGAGGATCGCTTACCAATGTTTAGATTTTAAGAATATGGGTTCCCTTCGCTTTCAGTATCAATTAGAAGGAATTGATCAGGATTGGATCGAAACCGATCAATTCTATAAAGAATATTCCTTGCTTCCGCCAGGAGATTATACCTTTCGATTAAGAAGAAAACAAGAACAGGAGTTCTTAAAAACTCCCGAAATAATCATGCGATTTAAAATCAACCTACCCTTTTGGAAAAAAGGATGGTTTCTGGTTAGTGGCTTGGTTGGATTTGGTTTGCTCGCCTACTTAACCTTTAAAAATCAAACCAATAAAATCAAGAAAAAAGCGGAAGAAGAAAACAGTAAGCATCTCAAGTTTGCAGAATTGGAATTATCAGCCTTGCAAGCGCAACTAAATCCACATTTTGTTTCGAATGCTTTACAGGCGATCCAAGAGTTGATGTTGAAAAAAAATGAACTGCTTGCTAATCGTTATTTGGTAAAATTTTCAAGGTTAATGCGGTTATTTTTAGAATCCTCTAAAGAGAAATTTATTTTACTGCAAGATGAATTGCAATTACTAAAATTATATATTGAATTAGAACAATTGCGCTTCAAAAATAAATTTACTTTTCAAGTTGAAATAGACCAAGAATTGGAATTTAGTATGATTAAAATCCCAACAATGCTTTTGCAGCCTTTTGTAGAAAATGCCATTAACCATGGTTTATATCACCGAGAATTACCAGGCAAATTAAAACTGATTTTTACCGAAGAAAATGGCCAACTGAATTGTCGAATTGAAGATAATGGAATTGGGAGAGCCAAGGCGCTCCAAATTAAAAAGGACTCCATTAAAAGCTACAAATCTCGTGGCATGCAATTAGTGGAAGAAAGAAAAAAGGCTTGGAATCTAGTTGGCAATGCACCTATGAATATTCTGATAGAAGATTTATACGAAACCAATGGCCAACCTTGTGGTACCAGAGTTGATGTTATTATTAGTATAGACAATTAATTTGAAGCCCTACTTATGACAAAAAAAATAAAAACGTTAATTGTAGATGATGAGGAAAGTTCTCGTACTATCTTAAAGTTAATGCTAGCACGCTACTGTCCCGCTATTGAAGTAATGGGAGAAGCATCCTCGGCAAAATTGGCGCATCTGAAAATTAAAGAAACGCGTCCTAGTTTGTTGTTTTTGGATGTTGAAATGCCTTATGGAACTGGATTTGATTTATTAAGGCAGCTAGACAAAATTGACTTTGAGATAATTTTTGTCACGGGCTTTGACCATTATGCTTTACAGGCCATCAAATATCATGCACTAGATTATTTACTGAAACCAGTAGATATCAATGAGTTGATGGAGGCCGTAGAAAAAGTAAAAAATCAATTAAAGAAAAGAATTGATACAGAACGAATTGAAAAACTGCTAGAAAATTTTCAAAATCAAAATCCCAAACAACAACAGATCGCCATTACGCATGCTGATGGTCGTGAATTTATCCATATCAGCCAAATAGTATATTGTATGGCAGATGGTGCTTGTACTTGGTTTTATTTAATAAATGGAAGAAGAGTTATCTCCTCAAAAAATCTGGGTGAATACGAAAAAATATTACCGAAACCAACGGGTCAGACCAGTGATAGCTTTTTTCGAATTCATTATCGATATCTAATCAACTTGAGTTATATCTATAAGTATAATACTTTAGGAAAATATGTAGAAATGAAGGAAGGGAGTAAGATTGGTATCGCCCGGAGGAGAGGCCCTAAATTTGCTGAAACTTTGAAAAAATTAAATTTATTGTAGCCTTTCCTTAATATTGAGGTTGTTTAGGATTGAAACCTTGAAGTAGAGAGATATCCACACCAAAACTGATAGGAGAATAAAAAAGACTGCTCCGAAATAAAGATTCGAAGCAGCCTGCAACCTTATTTAGCTTTATATTTATTGAGATAAAATAAACTTCCTTGTTATTCGAACTTTATCTTTGTTAGTAATACTTAAAAAATATAATCCTTCTGGCAATTCTGCCACATCAAGCCTTAAGTAATTTACTTCGTCTGCCACAAGTACTGTTTTTAACAACTTCCCTGTCACATCCACAATGTCAACCTTACTTTCTAAACTAATGGCAGAACCAGACAAGTATAGATCTCCATTTGTCGGATTGGGGCTAATGCTTAAGTCCACTAGTTTTTTCTGAGTATTTACAGCTTCTTCACTTTTTTCCTTGGGACTACCTTCTATTCCGTTATTTGCAAATATGTTCTCACAGTCAACAAAAACTTCAGCCACTAAAATACAATCAGTCTCACTATCGGTAACTGTTACAGAATAAGTATTGGATGCCTGCACAATAATTATAGCGTTGTTTCCCATGGGAGCAGGAATATTATTTCCATTTTTAGCCCATTGGAAACTATACCTATCCGTATCGTCTATCCGTGTAGTTGAACTTTGGTCCACCACCCAAAGTGGTCCTATTACTTCATTACAGATTTGACAACACAAATCATGATTTGCCGCTTCATCTCCAAAGCCAGCTTCCCCTTTCTCACCGTCACCATCACAGCCAGTTTCTTGATTACTATAAAATTCAACAACACTCTGAGCCCAAGCATCTGGGTAGTTACTATAGGTTTCAACAATGTAATCTCTGAGGCCCGGGAAAGAAGATTCTGTTACATTTTCTGAGGTGGATATACAATATTCGATAGAAATATCAGGACAACAGCATCCCACTTCAATAAAATCTTGTACAGAACAACAGTATCCTACCGTAGGATGAAAAAAGTACCCGCTTACATTTAGTGCTATATCTGCGATACATGAATCACCTGAATAACTAAAACAAACTTCCCATTGGTTAAAACCAGGATCAACATCATCTGTCCCCGTTCGAATATTTTCAGCAGACACTAGTTGAATATTATCAACATTTGATAGTGCCCCCCAAACGGCAAAAACATCATTTACTGGTGGTCCATAATAGTCAAAGGTATAGGTTACACAAAAGTCCTGACCGGGAACTACACAAGGATCATACATGGACATTGCGTTTTCTACGCATTCACAAGTAGGTAAGATAAAACATAAAGAAGTATCACAAACACCTTCCCCCGTATAATCAATATCTATACAACATTCTGAACCAGGAGTGGCATTCGGGGCAAATATGGATCCGAAGACTAAGGTACCACCAGGAGCAGGACCAAAGTTTAGATTTTGGATGGTTCCACACGATGCTGACAAATTAAAATTACCGAAACCACCAGAGGGAGGGTTACCCACAAAAATTTCAAACTCGTAGCTTAATCCACCCTCATTAACGCCACAATCTATCTCATTTAGGGATACCTCTGTTTCATCACAACAATCTTCCACCTCAATACAATCTATGATATCACAGATCGCACTATTAGCAAAAT
>CAYQRA010000530.1:0-5178 GCA_964419315.1 uncultured Saprospiraceae bacterium
CTTCACGGACAATCTTCGACATAATTGGATATTATTTAAAATTCGGATAATTAACTCTTAGGAAAGGAAAAAAAGCCAGTTTACTGACCAACTAGCATGTCTGGTAAAAAACGTTTTTGGAATAGTAAGAACCATTTCCTTTAGCAAAGTTCTTTGCTTATTTGAAAGGAAGAACAATTATTGCTCTTCCTTTCTTTTTTAAGTGCGGGTGGAGGGACTCGAACCCCCACACCTTGCGGCACCAGATCCTAAGTCTGGCATGTCTACCAATTTCATCACACCCGCGTGGTAGTTTTAAAAGCTTTTTAAAAAAGCGTTGCAAAGATAACAGTTATTTTTAAAAAAATACCAGCCTTTATTTAAAAAAAACAAGGAAAGTGATCTTATTTTCATAGAAATCCCCAAACGACTTATTTTTTTATAGATTTGTTAGGGAACAATGCCCTTTAAATAAACCAGAATTAGCTCTAATCGGAAGTTTTCTTCCCAAAAATCAAAATTGACTTTTGCCTAAAAAAGGTTTAATTTATATAGTTTCGGTTACTAATCGTAGTTTCCGAAATTAAGTTGAACGACATATTGCACAACTTATAAATTCATATTTGCTTTAAATGCCCTGCTTTTATCCGCAGGGAGGCTCCTCTTAATAAGACTTCTGCCTACGTTTTTAAACTCATCTAAAGCCCAATTGATCTCCATTTTACCCAAACATAAACAGTGAGAAGAGGTTCACCAATTGCGAACTAATTTCCACAAACTACCTAGGAAAGTTAAAGTATATGCCACAAGTTGTTATTAACAAGGAGGAAGACAAGCGACTCATCATTAATGCTTATCGCAAGCTATTGAAGTCGATAAAGTCAGATATGGACGATACGGATCGAAAGAATATCCGGATGGCGTATGAAATAGCCGTCGATGCCCATAGCAAACAACGACGAAAATCGGGAGAACCCTATGTCCTTCATCCGATTGAAGTGGCTCGGATATGTGCCGTAGAAATTGGTCTGGGACCAACCGCGATTATTTCTGCTTTGCTACATGATGTTGTTGAGGATACCGAAGTAACTTTAGAGGAAGTGACCGAAAAATTTGGAGCTCGCATTGGTCTGATTGTCGATGGGCTGACCAAATTGGATGGTATGTATAATGTGAATGTGGAGAACAAACAAGCGGAAAATTTCAAAAAAGTATTGCGGACGCTGGTGGAAGATGTTCGAGTGATTCTCATAAAAATGGCCGATCGACTCCATAATATGCGTACGCTAGGAGCCATGCCCCGCCACAAACAACTCAAAATAGCTGCTGAGACCGATTATATTTACTCCCCTCTCGCCCATCGCTTGGGACTTTATAATATCAAAACGGAATTTCAGGACTTGATTATGAAAATCAAGGAACCGGAGACTTATCAAGAAATCGTCAATAAACTTCAGAATACCGAGCAGGAAAGATCCAGTTATGTCAGTGAGTTTATCAAACCGATCACAGATGCTTTAAGCGAGATCGACTATCCCTACCGAATAACGGGTCGCCCCAAATCCATTTATTCTATCTGGAATAAGATCAAAACCAAAAAAGTCCCTTTTGAAGAGATCTATGATTTATTCGCTATTCGGATTATTCTGGATATTCCCATCAAAAAAGAAAAGCAAATCTGCTGGGTCGTTTATTCGATTATTACGGATGTACATACGCCCATTCCCGAACGCTTAAAAGATTGGATTACTACTCCAAAATCCAATGGGTATGAATCTTTGCATACGACTGTCGTTGGACCAATGGGACGATTTGTAGAGGTGCAGATTAGAAGTCAACGAATGGACGAGATTGCCGAGCGAGGCTTTGCCGCACATTGGAAGTACAAAGGAGTAACAACGGATACTCAAGCAGATGTCTATGACAATTGGCTCGATTCGGTTCGGGAGATTTTGGAAAATAATGATAGTGATGCCATAGAATTTCTCAGTGATTTTAAAACCAACCTTTTCAACGAGGAAGTCTACGTCTATACGCCTAAGGGAGATATGAAAATATTGCCCAAGGGAGCCACCGCTTTGGATTTTGCTTTTAGCATCCATAGCGATATCGGCTATCATTGCGCCGCCATCAAGATCAATAATAAATTGGTCCCGATGGGTTATAAACTGCAAAATGGCGATCAGGTGACCATCACCACCAATAAAAACCAGAAACCAAGTGAAGCTTGGCTTAAGATGGTTGTGACCGGAAAAGCCCGCTCTAAGATTCGCTTTGCGATGAAAGAGGTCAAACGCAAGCAAGGAGAATTTGGAAAAGAAGCACTGGAAAGAAAATTTAGGAATCTCAAAGTGAGCTTCGAAGAAAATGTGGATAATTTGGTAAAGTTTTATGGACTTAAGTCCAGACCTGATTTGTATTTTGATATTGCAACCGAAGAAATTTTATTGCAAGACCTCAAAGAACATTTCACCGTTGAGGGAAACAAACTCGTATTGATTCCGAAGGAAGTAGAAGAAATCGAAGTTCCAGAAATCAAACGCGGTAGAAAATACGAAGGGACGCCTCGCTTGATGATCAATGGGAGTTCTGATGAATACCAATATTCCTTGGCCAACTGTTGTAATCCCGTGCAGGGAGATCAAGTTTTTGGCTACCTTACGGCTAATGCAGGATTGAAAATACACCGCACTACCTGCCCTAATGCGACTAATTTGATGGCCAATTATGGCTACCGAATCATGAAAGCAGAATGGGTTTCGTCTACCAAATCGTCTTTTGTGGCGGAGCTTATTATCACTGGAGTAGACGATGGGCCTGGGGTTATTGAGCGACTTTCGAGAAGTATTTCCAGCGATTTGGGTTTGAATATTCGATCTTTTTTCATCGAAGGACATGAAGGCTATTTTGAAGGAAAAATCAATTTACTCGTCGCCAATAAGAATCAACTCAATATTGCAATTCGCGGATTACAAAACCTTGACGGGATTTCTAGTGTTACTAGAACGGAGGCTTAGGTCTTAGCCATGAAAATCGGTAAGGGCACTTAAGTTAACCGGAACGGAACGGCTCTAGGAATCAAGTTATTTTTTATCTCGTTTTAAGGTATTCCTGATCCAGAACTACTTTTGCTGCGTTTTTCCGATATCAAAATCCTTTATTCCTTTGATATCTGGTCTTTTGTTATCTTTGTCTGATCAAGCAAGCGTTCTAAAATTAATTTCCAATGAGTAATATGGCCACTTCAAAAAATGACGATCCGATCTTAAAAGAAGTTGTGAATATCTTTTCAGCCCATCTGGAAAGCCATAGCTTTCGTAAAACACCAGAACGTTATGCCATATTAGAAGAGATTTATCGCAGAGATGATCATTTTGATGCAGAAGCGCTGTACATCCATATGAAAAATCAAAATTATCGGGTCAGCAGAGCCACAGTATACAATACCCTAGAGCTTTTGGTCAATTGTGATTTGGTCAAAAAGCATCAATTTGGAAAAAATTTGGCGCAGTATGAAAAATCCTATGGTTATAAACAACATGACCATTTGATCTGTGTAGATTGTGGAAAAGTGCTTGAATTTTGTGATCCTCGAATTCAACAGATCAAAAACATGATGGGAGATTTATTGAAATTTCAAATTACCCACCATTCCCTTAACCTCTATGGTCGATGTGACGGCGCTTGTCCTAAAACGGCTAAATAAACCGGAAATAAATCGTTTTCCAAGCTTCATTTAAAGTCTCTTTCCCTCCTAAAATCAACTCAGAATTTGGGCTCCAGCCCCAATCTTTCCTTCCCTCCAAATAAAATCTCAAAATAAAAACTTGTTGTATTCACTCGCTACAAGGCATTATTTTTCCCCAAAATGCTTCTTCATTGCATACTTGGTAAGTTTTTTGCACTAGTAATTTCCTGAAATAGGAAACATTAAATATCAACAATAGAATATTTTCACTCGTATTCGAAAAAGACTTCCCATGAACTACTCTATCTCACAAAAAGATACCATTCAAATTGTATCCGTACAAGATCTACTTAGCGAGTTTGACAACCGTCAAATCATCACAGATATTGAACTGCACCTAGACAAAGGATTAAACAAACTCATTGTAGATCTTTCTAGGTTGGACTTTATGAATAGTGTCGGTTTGAATTTTTTGATTTCTTTGATGACCAAATCCCGTAAGAAAGGACTTTCCATGGCAGTCGCCAATCCTTCGATGCAAGTTTTACAACTTTTAGAAATGACGAAATTGAAATCTTTTTTCACGCTCAAACCATCGGTAGAAGACGCTTTGAAGGCATTGTCCGATAATTAGACAATGATCCACTAAAAATACCCGATTCTATGTAAGGAATAGCTCCTTACTCATAGTTTCAAAACCATATAAAAGAACTATATTTGCGAACCTTCAGGATTTCATTAATCCTGAAGGTTTTTGTATTTTTATAATTTACACAGAATCCTCTAAATATGGCAGTAGATATCATCTTAGGGCTCCAATGGGGCGATGAAGGCAAGGGAAAGATAGTTGATTACCTCGCTGAACAATACCACATCATAGCCAGATTTCAGGGCGGTCCCAATGCAGGACACACCCTCAAATTTGACGGAAAGAAATTTGTACTACATACCATTCCTTCTGGGATTTTCCGTCCTAGCCAAACCAATTTGATTGGTAATGGCGTGGTCATTGATCCGATCACTTTAGAAAAAGAGATACAAAAATTAAAAGACAGCAATGTCGAGTACCTCGACCGTTTGCTCGTTGCTCGCAAAGCACATTTGATTTTACCGACTCATCGGTATTTGGATGCGGCCAGCGAAGCTTCTAAGGGCAATGATAAAATCGGATCTACGCTCAAAGGAATCGGCCCCACCTACATGGATAAAACCGGTAGAAATGGGCTGCGCGTTGGCGACATCGAACACCCGGACTTCGAAAAACGCTACCAAAATCTCAAGGAAAAACACCTTAACCTACTCAAGCTTTATCCCAATATTGATTTTGATTTGGAAGCGGAGGAGCAAAAATGGTTTAGTGCCCTCGCAACACTCCGTAGCTTGAAAAAAGTCAACGGCGAATTCTTCATCAATCAAGCATTGAAGGAGGGTAAAAAAATCCTAGCAGAAGGAGCACAGGGTTCTATGTTGGATATTGATTTTGGTACTTATCCATTTGTAACTTCTTCTAA